>CADAQS010000061.1 GCA_902790115.1 uncultured Eubacteriales bacterium
CCCGTCCGATGCTCTCACAGATATCGCACCGCAGCTCTTTGCAAAGCTGTTCCAAATCCTGTTTCACAGTACCTCCGTCCCGCCTGTATAGGGTCAAAATATCCGGTTTCATCTTATGCCCGATTCCACTCTTTGTCAATCAAAAAGCGATTTTTCCTGCATATTTCATTGACAGACGAATGCAATCTGATTATGATGAAGAAAAAAACGAAGGAGCGCACCCATGCCGTTCGTACCCGTTTATGTTCCCGTCGGCGTGCCGACCTTTCATATGGAGAGCGCGCACGACCGTTTCGAAGCCTCCAAAGCGCTGCTGCAAGAGCTTGACGCGCGCTTTGTCTGTCCCGACGACATCCTGCTCGGTGCGGACAAGGTCGCCGCATTCTTATCTGCGCAAAAGCCCGATCTTGTCGTCTTTCAGAACGTGACCTTTGCCAACGCCGCCTACATGAGCGAGGTACTGCACCTTTGCGACTGTCCGATTGCACTGTGGACGCTGCGCGAACCCGTGATCGACGGCGGACGGCTTCGGCTGAACTCGCTGACCGGCGCGTATTCGGCCGCCAACGCTATGCGCGCGTTCGGCATCGACCGCTTTCCGTACATCTTCGGCATGCCCGAGGAATCGTCCGTCCGCGAACAGCTCAAAAGCGCGATCCGCGCCGCCGAGCTGAAAACCGCGCTGCTGTCGCTGCGGCTCGCTGCGATCGGTCATACGCCGCAGGGCTTCGGTTTCGGCCGCGCGCTCGATACGGAGCTGCTCCGCTCGTTCGGCGTCACCCTCGAATGCATCGAAGCACGCGAGCTGATCGACCGTGCCAAAGCGTATTCCGACGCAGACTGCAAAGCCTACGACGAAAAAACCGACGCCGCAACTGCAGGTCTTTCGGTCACGCCTGAACGCAACCGGCTCGACCATGCGCGCCTGTACCGCGCATATACCGAGTACGTCCGCGAGCACAACATCGGTGCGCTTGCGTCCCGCTGCTGGCCGGATTTCTTCACCGCGTTCGGAACGCCGGTCTGCACGGTGCTCTCGCTGCTCAACGACGACGGCATCGCCGCGGCCTGTGAAGCCGATATTTACGGTGCGCTCTCGATGTGGCTCGGCATGCAGCTGTCCCACGCGCCCGTGTTCTTCGGCGATCCCGTTTCGCTCGATGAAACGGAAAACACGGTGACCTACTGGCATTGCGGCGCGGCAGCATGTTCGCTCGCGCGCAAGGACACCGGAGCAACGGTCGGCGTGCATCCGAACCGCAAGATCGGTCCCGCGATGGACTTCGGCTGCGAAGCGTTCCCCGAGGCAACCGTGTTCCGGATCGGCCGCGAGCCCGACGGCTCGTTCCGCTTCTTCCTGTTCGAAGGCGAAGCGCTCGACAAGCCGAAGCAGTTTATCGGCACTTCGATTGTCGTCCGGAGCGAACATCCGTGCCGCCCGATCATCGAGGGCAGCGTCGAAGCGGGCTTCGAGCCGCACTTTGTCGTGATGCAGGGGCATCATGCTTCCACGCTTGCCGCGCTTGCGGATATGCTCGGCATGCAGGTCTGCCGCTACTGAAAAACGGTTTACAAAAACAAATCCGTCCCGTCAGGGGCGGATTTGTTTGCTTTTGTTATGCGTGGGTACGGTTCTTCTTTTCTTGCAGTTCGTCGATCTGCTTTTTGCCGAGCGGATACCAGAACCGCAGAATCAGGAACACGAGCAGGAACAGCACCGCCGGGATCATGACCGAAGAGTTGTACATATCGGTCAGCGCTTTGGCGGAGAGGCCTTCGGTCTTCAGCTCGCTGCCGTTGTAGCCGATTCTCAGCAGCGGTACGTTGATCAGAATCGTCGCAACGGTCTGGCCGAGCTTTCGCATGAACGAATAGAACGCATAGCTCGTCGCTTCATCGTTGAGCCCGAACTCGATCTTGTTGTAGTCGATCGCGTCGGTTGCCATAACCCAGATCAGCAGGAAGATGAACGCCGTGCCGATGCCGCTCATCAGGCAGGCGACCAGATACAGCCACACGTTCGTGATGCCGAACAGCGCGAGCACGAACAGGATCAGATAGAACACCGCGGCGAGCAGGATGCCGTAGGAGCAGACCTCGCGGCGGCCGAACCGGTTGCCGAGGCGGCTCGCAAAGAACATCACGACCGCAACCGGCAGATACTGGAACACGGTCGGCAGCATCGTGAGCCCCGGCGCGTTGAAGTAATGATGGAACAGATACGAGTTATAGCCCTGTCCGAACATCTGTGCCGCTAAAAACAACATCGACGCAAGACTGACCGCCATGAACGGGCGGCTCTTGAGCAGCGTTTTGACGACCTTCATCGTATTGCCCTTCTGCTTCGGCTCGGGCTTGGACTCGACGCGCTCCTTTGTCCAGAGGTAGCAAAGGAAGTACGCGACGACACTGAGCACGGCGATGACCACCACGCCGATGAACACGCGCCGGTAGTCCATCTGGCTCGTACCGTCGGCGAGCTTGACATAGCACATCGAAGCAAGCACCATCGCGGGCATTGCGCCGAACGTGGAGCCGATCGAACGGAACACAGACAGCGACGAACGCTCCTTATCGCTCGAGGTGATAACCTGCGCCAGCGAGCCGTACGGGATATTGATGCAGGTGTACAGCATGCCGAACAGGATGTAGGTCACATAGATCCATGCAAGCCGGCCGCCGGATGCTAAGCCGGTGACGTTTGCGAACATCAAAACCGCCGCCAGCGCGACCGGAATTGCGAACACCTTGAGCCAATGGCGGTAGCGTCCATCCTTGCGCGGCTTCGCGCCGTCGATGATGCGGCCCCAGATCGGGTCGTTGATCGCGTCCCAGATGCGCGCGACGATCGTCATGATCATTACGCTCAGCACGCTGATCTCAAGCACGTCGGTGTAATACTTGTTCAGAACGCTCTGTGTCAGGCCGAATACGAGGCACGACGCGAGGTCGCCCATCGCATAACCGATCTTGTCCTTTGCCTTGATGCCGCTGGTTTCGGCAATGTAGGTTGTTTTCTGTTTCGTTTCCATATTGCTTCCTTTCTCCCTCTTTCTTGATCAGGCGCGCTGCACCGATTCTGAAATCTTTGCGAACAGCTCCCGAAACGCGCTGTCTTTCCGGTAAAACACCGGCGTCTGTCCGAGCGGCGCATGGATTTCAAATTCCGTTCCGCCCGAATACGGTTTTCCGCTCCAAAGATGGATCCACTCGCCTTCCGGAAGATGCACGCGGCGCCGTTCGGCCTTGTATTCAATCACCGGGCAGACGAACAGATCGTCCCCGAAGAAGAACGCATACGGATCTTTGCCCGCGGTGAAGCTGCCCGCCTTCCAGAAGTCCGGACGCAGCGCCGGAATGCCGCGCTTTGCCGCATCTTCAACCGCAAGGCGGTAGGGTTTGAGCTGTGCGAAGACGTTCGTGAGCCGCACCGTATACGGTGTGACCGCCGGCGCGTCGAACTGCGCGTTCGCCCACGGCCGGATCGACTCATGGCTGCGCAGCATCGGCGTAAAGGTATCCATCTCCATCCATCGCGTAAAGAGGCGCGCGTTCCGTTTTAGCTTGCCGAACGAGAAGAACCCGCCTACGTCGCTGTGCACGAGCGGAACGCCCGAAAACCCGAGCGAAAACGACGCCGGCATCACGCACGGCATGCCGTAATCGTGCGTCAGATCGGTATGCTGATCGCCGTTCCACAGGATCGGCGCATAGTTCTGAATCCCGAGGTAGCCCGACCGCATGAAGAACATGACGTCCTTTGCGCCGTACTCCTCGATTGCTTCGCGGTTGACCTTTGCCCACAGCACCGGCCAGACGTTGTGCAATTTTTTCGGGTCGCCGTCGTGCAGCACGCAGTCCACCGGCAGATACTCGCCGAAATCCGCCATCCAGCCGGACACGCCGAGATCGAGCATGTTCCGCTTGATCAGTTCCTCCTTTAAGAAGCGCACGGCGTCCGGATGGGTCAGATCGAGCATACCCGCGTCAAACGTCGTCGATTTGATGTGATACACCGTTCCGTCGGTCCGCGTGATCAGGTACCCCTTCTCCCGGCAGACCTCATACAGCCGCCCGCCTTTGACGAGGTACGGGTTGATATAGGCAAGGAAGCGCACGCCGCGCGCATTGAGCTTTTGAATCGCACCCTTCAGATCGGGATAGAGTGCGGAATCGACCTCCCAGTTCCACCAGACCTGCTTGCCCATGACCGTCCGGTTCTCGCCCGACCAGTCCTGGCTCCACACGCCCGCGATCTTCGCGCCGGCGTCGAGCATTGCGAACGTCTTGTCAAGGATCGCCTTCGTGCCGCCCTGAATGCCGAGGATCATGCCGTCGTGGCACCAGTCGGGCAGCGCCATCCGGTTCGGATACAGCGAGGCGTACTGTTCCAGAAGCTCCGCAAAGTCTTTGCCGAACAGAACCGTCAGGCTGTCGGGACACGAATCGAACGTGAACGTCCACTCATCCGCAAAGCGGGAGATGCCGTCGGAATCGATGTCGAAGCGGATCATCCTGCCCGCGTCCGTCACGAAAACCGGCATCGGCGCATAGGTTCCGATCTCGGCGTGGGATTTTTCCCGGTAGCGCCTGCGCGGCAGGATCGCTTTTTCAAGCACCGTCTTGGCCTTGATGTGCTCGGAAACGAAGTTGACGACGTGCTCGTTCCGCAGGTTGACCTTGCGGTACTGCTCGCCGCCGCCGAACACGGCCTCGTCCGGCTCGCACGGAAGCCGGAACCGGTACGCGAGCCCTTCCTCGCCGGTAAAATGCAGCCGGACTCCGCCCGAAAGCTGCTCAACTCGAACGGTCAGCGCATGCGTTCCGCCCGAAAGAACGAATCCGTCCTCCGTATCCCGCCATTCGGTCAGCGGGCAGACCTCCTTCTCCGAGACCTGCTCCGTCACCGTGCCGCGATCCGTCGTATAGACCTTTTCCCGGTCCAGCACGGTCGCGAACGGATCCGCCTCGCTGTGGACGATCACGGTTCGCCCGTTCGGCGCCGTTATCTGCTGTGTCATTCTCTCACCTCTGTATTTTACATTGCCTTTACAAAATATAGCATACCCCCATCGAACTGTCAAGAATTACCGTGCATGCGGACAGACAAAAGCACGGCGCCGTCCGTTTCCCCAAACAAAAAACACCCTCTGCATTTGCAAAAGGGTGTTTTCATGTCGTTTATCGTTTGCAGTATGCTTCGATCGCATGTTTGACAAATTCCGCCGTGCCCGGACCGCCCGCCGCGTCGATGTTCTCCGTGAACTCGCCGCCCGTGCCGTACATCTGTCCGAGTCCGTACAGGATCTTATCGGTGCAGGTATAATAATGCGCCGTGATGAAATCCTGCAGCTGCCGGACAAGCGCCTTGGCCGCTTCGCCGTCGTGCGCCTGTGTGCGGATCGCACCGAACGCGCGGAAGATCTCCATCATCTGTGCCGCTTCGTCCTGCCGCTGCTCCGGTGTGCTTATCGAATGCCGCTGCTCGAACTCCCGGTACGCATCGGTGTTGCCCCACTCGGCTTTGGCACGGGCAACATATTCGTCGATCTTTTTCGTATCAAATGCCTGAAAATCCATCGTGTTTCCTCCTTCTCTGACAGTTTTCGCGAGGGTAATCAGCTCCTCAAGATGCTCTTTCTTCAGCGTCAAAAGCCGAATCTGCTGCCTTAGCGCCCTGTCCGCGTCAAAATCCGGCCGGTCCAGAATCGCCTGGATCTCCCCGAGCCCGAATTCCAGCTCGCGGAACAGCATAATCTGCTGCAGCCGCTCCAATGACGTTTCGTCATAGAGCCGGTAACCCGACGCCGAGTACGCCGCAGGCCGCAGAAGTCCGATCCGGTCGTAATACTGCAGTGCGCGGATGCTCACGCCGGTCTTTTTGCTGACCTCATGCACGGTCATCATGCCGATCGCCCCCTTTCCTCTCCATCATAAACTATGACGCAGCGTCAGAGTCAAGAGGTTTTTGATAAAAACCTGATTATTTGTTCCTTTCCTTCGTTAAAACACATGATTTCTCTTTTTCCGCCTGTTCAAGCGCCTTGCGGTATGGCAGGATCATGCCCTCCGTCATCTGCCCGCCAATCTTCTTCTGCAGTTTTTTGCTGCGCATCATGCCGCCGACCAGATACATCAAGAGCATCCGCCCGCGCTTCTTCTGGGGAAAGTCATAAAAACCGTGCGCTTTGTAAAACCGGTGATCCTCGCGCATCAGTCCCTGCATCTGCCAGATCAGATCGCGGAAGATTTTCAATCCGCCGACGCCGTAAAAGTTCTGCGGCTGCTGATAGCGATGTTCGATCGCATAGGTCAGTGACGCCGCCAGCGCGTCGATCTCGCCTGCCGGATCGGTCTGATCGGTCGCGATTCCGGCAAGGTGGTTGCCGCCGACCTGCGCCCGCGCCTCCATCAGCATCCGAAGGTTCGGCTCCCAGTCGAGCGGGCCGTCCACCAGATATCCGACCGGACGCCCCATCGTCACGGTGCGGTGACCGTTGCAGAACTGCCGGTCGTCATACAGTTTGAACCGATAGCCCATCGAATGGTCGCGGATCGTGTAGGCGTAGACGATCGCGTCGGCGCTCTGAATCTGCTCACGCAAAAACGCGTCGAAGCCGTCCCGGTACACACAGGTGCCGTCCGCCGCGCAGCGGAAGCAGCCAAGGCAGCCGCCCGCAAACGGAAACGTGCGGATGTTGACGAGTTTCGTCTCCATCGGAAGCGCCGCCCGGAACCGTTCGATCATTGCCGAAAGCGGCGACTGTTCCGTTTCGTCATAATCCGCAACGATCACAACCTGTCCGTTCCTTTGCGGCTGCCCTTTTGCATCACCCGAAAGGCGGGCGGGCGTCCACCCGTCCGGCACCGGCGGGTTTTGCGAAGGCTCATAAACGCCGTTTTCGATCGCCCACAGCACGCGCGAAAAGAATGCCTTTGCCTCGTGCCTGCCCTTTTTTTCGAGCAGATCGTCCATGTCCGCCGACAGACCGCCGAGATACTTCAATCCGAGGTCGGCGCAGTTGTCCGCAAGAAAGCGATGCGCAGTCACGTCATAAAAATGCTTCGAGGTCGAGATCTGCGCCGCATACTTTTGGGAAAAATCGACGCCGCATGCCTTCATCAGCTCGACAAATCGGTGCAACTGCGCCGGTACCAAAAAGGTATAGACCGGATAGCAGAACAAAATCAGCTCCGCACTCTCCAGCAGCTTTTTCGCCTCCGAAAAGTCCTTTTCGATCGCGCGGATCCGCTGTCCGACGTGCAGCGTCGTAAACATGCAGGCCGGAAACATCTTTTCGAGATACTTTGCGGTATACAGCGTGATGCTGTTCTCTCCCGACGGGGAGCCGTTCAAAACCAAAACATTCATAACAATCCTTTCCTTTTATCCGATCAGCCTTGCCGCAAGCGGGAACAGCACTGCGGTCAAAAGTCCCGCAATCGCGAGCGACAGGCTCGAGACCGCGCCGGTCAGCACGCTCTCCTCCGCCGCCCGCGTTGTCCCGATCACGTGCGAAGTCGTGCCGTATGCCACGCCGCGCGCGATCGGATCCGTGATGTGCAGCAGTTTGCAGAACGCGCCGCCCGCCAGATGTCCGAGCGCGCCGGTCACGACGATCACCGCCGTTGTCAGACTCGGTATGCCGCCGCCCTCCTCGGACAATGCAAGGCCGATCGCGGTCGTGACGCTCTTGGGCAGCACCGAAAGGATCAGTGTCCGCTCCATGCCGCAAAGGATGCCGATGAACAGCACGGTGCCGAGACTTGTCAAAACGCCCGCCGTTACGCCGATCAGGATCGCCGGAAGATCGTTTTTCAGCTTCTGCAACTGCGTGTACAGCGACAGTCCGAGGCAGATCGTCGCGGGTGTCAGCAAAAACGAAAGCACCTGCGTCCCTTTCTGATACGCCTCCATCGTGGTATGCGTCAAAAGCAGGATCGGATAGATGAGGATCGCCGCAAGCATGATCGGGTTCAGAAAGGCGAGTTTGGTCTTTCGCTGCAGCCACATCGTCCCGCAGAATACCGTGACCGTCAGTGCGAGCGGCCAGTAGGATGCGTTTTCAAAGAAAGCATAGAATCCGCTCATTTTGCCTGCCTCCGTTTCTTTGCGTTCAGCAGCAGCTGCACCGTACCGCCCGATACCGCAAAAGTCGCCGCCGTGCCGAACACCAGGATCAGCGCGATCGGCAGCGCGTTGCTCGCAAGCACCGAGATATTATCGGCCAGCCCGACCAGCGGCGCGACGAACAGCAGCGACAGCAGCACAACCAGAAAGTCGCAGGTATCCTGCACCTGTTCGGGCTTCAGAATCCCGAGCAGCAGCGCAAGGAACAGCAGAACAAGCCCGTAGATCGCCGCCGGGATCGGAAACGGGATCAGGGCATGCAGGATCTCGCCGAGCAGTGAGAACAACGCAATGATGCAGAATTGTCCGATATACTTCATACACGGAGCGGCAAAAGCCGCGCCCTCCTTTTGACCGGTAAAGCCGATCTGGATTCCTTGATCCGAAAGCGGATCGCTTTCATTGTAGCAGACGGCACATCTTCCTGCAAGTCCGATTGCAACCGCGTACAGAAAAAGACGGCGCTTTGCGCCGTCCGTTTCGGGTTTCTTATGCTTTCCAGAGCGAATGCAGATTGCAGTAGGCGTACACCGCCGTGACTTTCTCGCCCTCGCACAGCGCAAACTCCGCCTTGGGCGGCTGTCCGGGCTTGAGCTGCTTTCTCTGATTGCCCGCCGTCGTCTGCAGCGCGATCCACTCGATGTAGTGTGCCTCGAGCATCGGATGTTCGACCGCGCCGACCGTCACATACACCTTATTGTCCCGAACCTCATACACCGGGACGTGCTTTTCGGCCGCTGCGTCGGTCGTGCCGGGGACGATCTCTTTCATCTTTTCGCCGCAGCAGACCACCGGAACGCCCTTGTCCTTGACCATGGCAACGATGTTGCCGCAATGGGAGCAGATATAAAATTTCATTTCCATGCCCGTACCTCCGAGTTGTTATGATATGAGTATAACACATCCTGATTTACGCCGCAACACAAAAAAGCGGCCGCTCGCCGCTTTTGCGAAACGTCCGCTTTTCGGTTCAGAATCCGAGGCCGCACATACGCTTTCCTGCCTGCACGACGCGTTTTCCGTCGCGCTTCATGCGTCTCGGAAGATCGGGATACATCGAAGTCATCGCGGTCACCGCGAGCGCAGCGCCTGCGAGCATGCCGAATCCGACTGCCATCGTTTTCATTTGAATCACCTCTTTCTCGGAACTGTCGTTAGTATCTGTCGCGTCGCACGCCTTTATGCACCGCATTTGCATTTTTTGCCGAAAAGCAAAAAAGCGCTCCAAAATGGAACGCTTTGCAGTTTCTTTCTGTCTTATTTTTCCGCTTCGGCCTGCTTTTCGGCTTTCTTTTTGTGATAATCTTCAACCGCCGCCTTGACGGCTTCCTCGGCAAGCACCGAGCAGTGAATCTTGACCGGCGGCAGGCCTTCGAGCGCTTCGACGACCGCTTCGTTCGACAGCTGCAGCGCCTCATCGATGCTCTTGCCCTTGATCAGCTCGGTCGCCATCGAGCTCGTCGCGATCGCCGCGCCGCAGCCGAAGGTTTTGAACTTGACGTCCTCGATGATCTCGTCGTCGTTGACCTTGATGAACATCTGCATGATGTCGCCGCACTTGGCGTTGCCGACCATGCCGACGCCGTCCGCATCGGGGATCTCGCCGACGTTGCGCGGATGCTGGAAGTGATCCAATACTTTTTCCGAATATACCATGGTTTTATTCTCCTTTCGGATAGATCGGGGACATGTCCCGAAGCCGTTGTACGATCTGCGGGAGCACGTCGAGTACGTAATCGATCTCCTGTTCGGTCGTGAACTCCGACAGAGTCAGCCGCAGCGAACCGTTCGCCGCCTCATGCGAGACGCCCATCGCCAGCAGCACGTGCGACGGATCGAGCGAGCCGGAGGTGCAGGCCGAGCCGGACGACGCCGCGATGCCGTTCAT
>CADAQS010000062.1 GCA_902790115.1 uncultured Eubacteriales bacterium
GGACAGGATCTGACCTGCGATCTGCTCGTAAAGTTGCCGGTACGCCGGTGTCGCGGAATCGGGCAGGATCGAGAGCATCATCACAGATCCACCAACTCAAAGTTCTTTACACTTCGGCGGAAGATCAGCACCATTCCGAGACCGTAGACAAGTGCGCAGATTGCCAGCAGGATCAGCTGCGTCACTACGGCTTCCGTCGTTTTCGGGAAGCAGTCCAGACGGTTTGCAATCCATGCGAACACGGAGACCTTTTCCTGCAGCGCCTGGGAAACGCCCATCGTGCCTTCGACCAGGAAGATCCAGACGAACACGATGATCACGCTTCTCAGAAAGTGCTTTCCGAGACGGCTCGGGTTTTTGTAGTATGCCGGAAGGAAGCTTGTGTTGAACACCAGGAACACGGTCAGCAGCGCACCGAGCAGTGTGATGCTCGCGTCGACGCCTGCCGGATTGCCGGCGGGACCGCTGAGCTGATTGATCAGGATCATCGGAATGAACAGCACAAACATGATCATCTGGATGATCACGCAGAACACGATCCGTCCGCGCACGATCTCCTTCTTGGATACCGGCAGCATGACCGAATAGGTCAGGTCGTTGCTGATCGCGTTCTGATTGAAGACGTAGAACAGCGCGTTGCAGGTGAAGAAGCCGGCGACCAGATAGGGGTAGCTCGGGATCAGCACCATCAGCGCAAACAGATAGAACAGCGGCACCATCGGCACCATGCACAGCCGGAATTCCTTATAAAGCAGATTCTTCATGACTGTCCTCCTGTTCGGTATAGATCATGATCGATTCGAGATCGGCCGGCGCAACACGGCAGTCAGCAAACTGCGCCGCATCCGCCGCATGGATCAGCGCGTTGAAGCCGAACGCGTGCGGCTTGCAGCCGATCAGGTACGGCCTCTTCGCTTCCAGCTGTTCCCGCTCGCCCGCGACAAGACGGAAGCTTGCGCGGAACGAATCGACGTCGGTCGAGGCAAGGATTTTGCCGTTCTTGATGTAGGTGATGTAGTCCGCGCACTTTTCAAGATCAGAGATGATGTGCGTCGAGAACAGGATGCTTCGCGTACCGTCGGCAATGACACCGCGGAACACTTCGAGCAGATCGTCGCGCGAGACCGGATCAAGTCCGCTCGTCGGCTCATCGAGGATCAGCAGCTTGGCGTTGTGCGACAGCGCGAGCGCAAGCGCATACTTGACGCGCATGCCGGCCGAAAGCTCGCTGACCTTCTTGCGCTCATCGAGCGAGAACCGCTCGAGATAGCCGCGGTATGCCGTTTCGTCCCATTCCTTATAGAATCGCCGCGTCACCTCGGTAATGTTTGCAAGCGTCGATTTCTGATAGCAGTTGAATTCGCCCATCACGAACCCGATTTTGCACTTGCAGAGCATTTCCTCCGCCGCAAAATTGTGCCCGTCGATCCAAACCTCGCCGCCGTCCTTATGGATCAGATTCAGCATCGCCTTCATCGTCGTGGATTTGCCCGCGCCGTTCCGGCCGATAAAGCCCATGATGTACCCGGGCTCGAGCGAAAACGATACCCGGTCCAGCGTGAACCGCTCGTATCGCTTTGTCAGGTCCCGCACCTCCAACAGGTTCATGTCCGCCTCCTTAAATTGTGCTTATTTGATATACACAATTATAGCGCACTTTTCGGACTTGTCAAGAGAAATGTCATCTTTTAGCGCGACGATCCTCTTACAGGGCGGTGACACGTCCGACCGGACAGATGCGCTTTGACAGATTGTATTGTGCGTGATATACTGTTAAAAATGGAACAGTGTGCGGAACAACGGAATAGGATATCGATACAGCCGCAGACGCTGGCGGACTATGACGCGCTTTGCCGCGGTCTTGTACAGGATCCGCTGCTGTTTGTGGATCCCGACGCATTCCGCCCGTACCGGTACGATCCCACGGCGGTTGCGGAGACATTTGAGAAGAATCGAAAGCGCATCGACCGCAGATATTTTACGGTGTTTCTGGATGACATGCCGATCGGGGAACTGGTGCTCAAATGCATCGACTTCGAGCAGAAAAGCTGTGAATTCGGCATCTGCTTGCAGAGCGATGCGGTAAAGAACCGCGGCTATGGCACAGCGGCGGAGCGGCTGGCGCTCAGGTATGCGTTTGAGACGCTCGGCATGGAGACCGTGTACGCGGATGCGCTGATCCGCAACCGAAGAAGCTGTCATGTGCTGGAGAAGATCGGCATGAACAAGATCGGTGTTCGCGGCGATTTCAACCTTTACCGGATCGACAGGGCTGCGTTTATTACACGGCAGGGAGGGCAGAGCCGATGATTCTCAACACCGGCATGCGGACGGATATTCCGGCGTTCTACAGCAAGTGGCTGATGAACCGCGTGCGCGAAGGGTTTGTCATGGTGCGCAATCCGTACGATCCGGGGCAGATCACGCGCTATCGGCTGACGCCCGACGTGGTGGACATTCTGCTGTTCTGCACCAAGAATCCGGAGCCGATGTTGCCTTATCTCGATGAATTGAAGCCGTTCCGGCTGTTCTGGTTTGTGACGATTACGCCGTACGGGCGGGAGATCGAGCCCAACGTTCCGGATCTGCAGCATGCTTTGCGCTCGTTTCAAAAACTCTCTGACGCGGTCGGAAAAACGGCGGTCGCATGGCGGTACGATCCGATCTTTCTGACCGGGAAATACGATCTTGCGACCCATATCGAAGTGTTCTCGCACATGGCCGAAACGCTTCGGGAATATACCGATCAGGTCGTGATCAGCTTTATCGACTTGTATACGAAAACGCGGCGAAACTTTCCCGAGGCGCGCGCGGTGCTTCCGCGGAAGCGGGAGGCGATCGGAAAAGCGTTTTTTGAAATCGCCGCGCAAAATGGCATGACGGTGCGGTCCTGCATGGAAGGGACGGATCTTGCACCGTTCGGTGTTGACGTTTCCGGCTGCATGACGAAGGAAGTGCTGGAGCGTGCGACGGGCATCCGGCTGACGCCGCCGCACACCGGGACTGCGCGGCCGGGATGCAGCTGCCTGCTCGGCAACGACATCGGCGCGTACAACACCTGTCCTCACCTTTGCCGATACTGTTACGCCAACTATGATGCGCGCAGTGTGCGCGAAAACTGCAGACGCCACGATCCGGCCAGTCCGCTTCTGATCGGACGTCCGACGGCAGCTGACCGGATCCATGACGCACAGCAGCGTTCGTATATTTCTGCGCAGCTGTCGCTCGATCTTTGAAGCGTATGATGAAGTATATCGGAATTCAGAACGAAGTCGTGCAGCGGTACGCGATCGATCTGTGCGACGGATCAAAGTGCAGGAGCGACTGGCACCGCACGCATGCGCATCTGAAGCTGCGGCGCGTCTGCAAATGGAAGCAGGCGAACAGCTTCGCTTCGACGTTCACGCTGCTGCATGAGGTCGGGCACATTGTAACGAACACGCAGTCGATGCACCGATATGAGCAGGAATACTACGCGACGCAATGGGCGATCGACCGCTGCCGCGACTACGGATTGGCCGTGCCGGAGCGCACGGTCGAACAGTATCAGCGCTATATCGATCTCGAACTGGAGCGCGGCATCCGGCGTGGGCTGAAACGCTACCGCCGCCTGCTTTTGGCAAACACCGCAGCAGAGTTGTAACCGGCAAAGCATACCGGAGCGCAAGAATGCTTCGGACAAGAGGGGAAAGCATTTTGGACAGCAAACAGGAAGAGAAATTTATCCGCATGACGACGGAGCCGGTCGGACGGCTGATCTGTCAGATGGCCGTGCCGACGATCATCTCGATGATGGTCACGGCGCTCTACAACATGGCCGACACGTACTTTGTCGGCATGCTGAAGAGCAACAGTGCGACCGGCGCGATCGGCGTCGCGTTCAGCCTGATGACGGTCATTCAGGCGATCGGCTTCTTCTTCGGACAGGGCTCGGGCAACTACATCTCGCGGCAGCTCGGCAAGCAGAAGACCGGCGACGCCGAGATCATGGCAGCCAGCGGCATGGTTATGGCGTTTTTGGCGGGGACGGTCGTTCTGACGCTCGGGCAGATCTTTTTGAAACCGCTTGCACGGCTGCTCGGCTCGACCGAAACGATCCTGCCGTACGCGTGCGACTATCTGCGCTTCATTCTGATCGGCGCGCCGTACATGACGGCGTCGTTCGTGCTGAACAATCAGCTGCGTTTCCAGGGCAGCGCGTTCAACGGCATGATCGGCATCGCGACCGGCGCGATCATCAACATCGCGCTCGACCCGCTGCTGATCTTTGTGTTCGGACTCGGTGTACGCGGCGCGGCGATCGCGACGATCATCAGCCAGCTGATTTCGTTCTGCCTGCTGCTGTACGGCACCTCGCGGCCGGGCAACGTGCGCATTCACCTCCAAAACGTGCGCTTTACCGGTGCGATCTTTCTGCAGATCTGCAAGGGCGGCGTTCCCTCGCTGTTTCGGCAGGGCCTGATCTCGGTCGCAACGATCTGTCTGAACCGCGCGGCCGGCGTATACGGCGACGCTGCGATCGCAGCGATGAGCGTCGTTTCCCGCGCGATGGGCACCGCGCAGTCGGCGCTGATCGGTTTCGGACAGGGCTTTCAGCCGGTCTGCGGCTTCAATTACGGCGCGCATCTGTTTGACCGCGTGAAGAAAGCGTTCGCGTTCTGCGTCCGTACTGCGACAATCGGCCTTTTGATTCTTTCGGTGGTCGGCTTCCTCTTTGCACCGCAGATTGTCGCCATATTCCGTGACGATCCCGAGGTTATCGCGTTCGGCGCAAAAGCAATGCGGATCCAGTGCATCACGTTCTCGCTCGGCGGGCTTGTGATGATCGGCAACATGATGACGCAGACGATGGGAAAGACGCTGCAGGCGTCGATCCTCGCCGCGGCAAGGCAGGGCCTTTTCTTCATTCCTGCCGTGCTGATTCTGCCAAAGCTTTTAGGCCCCCTTGGCGTACAGCTTTCGCAGTCGGTTTCGGATACCTGCGCGTTCTTGCTCGCGCTGCCGCTTGTAATCAGCGTTCTGCGCGGTCTGAAGGACGAATAAACGCGTTTTCATAAAAGAACCGGGAGAGATGTAAGATGTACTTCTGCCCGGTTCTTTTTCGTTGTGTACCCTCTGAGAGCTATGCGACGATATCGAGACAACCACATCAATCAAAACGGCTCCCGGAGGAGCCGTTTTTCATCTGTCTGATTCTGTCTTCGTAAACCCTTCGATGGCAGCCCGATTACTGCTCGCCGCCTTCCCAACGCTCTTTGGCGCGGGCTTCGAGGTCGAGCAGGGTCTTCTGCGGGTTCTTGACCTTCGCAAGGAAGATCATGGCCGCAATGATGTACGGCTTGAACGACGCTTGTTTGTACAGCGGATCGCGATAGCGATCGAACACGGATGCGGCGACTTCGCCGGCTTCGCAGGAAACGTCGGTGATGTCGGCGGGCAGGCAGTGGAGATAGAGCGCCTTGCCGTCCTTGGTCAGCTGCATCATCTCCTCGGTGCACTCCCAGTCCTTATGCTCGGCGTTCTGGGCGAGCAGCCGCTTTTCAAGCGCCTTGATGCCCTCGAGATCGCCGTTGCCGTACAGTTCGGTGCGCTCTTCCATCGCCTTGAACGGCGCCCAGGACTTCGGATATACGATGTCAGCGTCCCGGAAGGCTTCCTTCATGTCGTGCGTGATTTTGAACTTGGCACCGCTCTTTTTGCAGTTCTCCTCGGCAACCTTGACGACGTCGTCCATGATCTCGTAGCCCTCGGGGTAGGCGAGCGTGACGTCCATGCCGAAGCGGGTGAACAGGCCTGCGACGCCCTGCGGAACCGACAGCGGCTTGCCGTACGACGGGCTGTACGCCCATGTCATCGCGACCTTTTTGCCCTTGAGGTTCTTGATCGCCTCGTCGAGATCGTCGCTGCCGCCGAGCGTGTGGATGCAGTGCAGCATGTCCGCCATGCACTGGGTCGGATGGTCGATGTCGCACTGGAGGTTGACGAGCGTCGGTTTCTGCTCGAGAACGCCGGCTTTGTTGCCCTCGGTTACCGCGTTGACGACGTTGTGCATGTAGGTGTTGCCTTTGCCGATGTACATGTCGTCTCGGATGCCGATGACGTCAGCCATGAACGAGATCATGTTCGCGGTCTCGCGGACGGTCTCGCCGTGTGCGATCTGGCTCTTGCCTTCGTCGAGATCCTGCACTTCCAGACCGAGCAGGTTGCACGCCGAGGAGAACGAGAAGCGCGTACGGGTCGAGTTGTCGCGGAACAGCGAGATGCCGAGGCCGGAGTCGAAGATCTTCGTTGAGATGTTGTTCTCCCGCAGGTGGCGCAGCGCGTCGGCGACGGTGAAGACGGCGGCGATTTCATCGTCGGTCTTTTCCCAGGTCAGGAAGAAGTCGCCGTTGTACATGTCCTTGAAGTTCAGCTGATCGAGTTTGTCGGTATACTTTTTGACGTTGCTCATGGTGCTCCCCTTTCTCAGTCGTTAGCGAATTTGGTATTGGTTTTTCCCGCACGGAACTCGGATGCGTCGACGCTCTTGTCGGCTTCGAGGTAGAAGTACGGCGTTAAGGCATAGACCGCGGCGCAGGTGACAAGGTCCTGTTTCCACGTGATCTCATTCGGCGCATGCGCCTGCGATTCCGCGCCGGGGCCGAAGCCGACGCACGGGATGCCGTAGCGACCTTGGATCGAAACGCCGTTCGTGGAGAACGTCCATTTGTCGATCAGCGGACGGTGACGGAGGTGCATCGCGGTCTCAGAACCGATGCGCTCCTCGCCGAACAGCGCCTTGTGCGCGTTGTACAGCGCCTGCACGTGCGCGGCGCTCTCTTTGTTGATCCACGTCGGGAAGTAGCACTCGGTCTCATACTTGAGACCGGTCCATGCCGGACGGTCGTAGAGGTACATCGAAACTTTGACGTCGTCGCCGTACTTTTTGCAGGACGGGAGGTTGCGGATCTCATCGAGGCAGGAATCCCACGTTTCGCCGGCGGTCATTCTGCGGTCGAGCGAGACGGCGCAGGAATCGGCGACCGCGCAGCGGGACGGGGAGGTGTAGAAGATCTGCGAGCAGGTGATCGTGCCTCTGCCGAGGAAGCGCGCGTCCTCATAGTGGTCGGGATTGTACTTGGGATCGAGCATCTTGACAAGACCCTTGATCTCGTCTTCATCGGTTGCAGTGTTCTCGTTGAGCGCGCGTACCTCGCGGAGAATGTCGGCCATCTTGTAGATTGCGTTGTCGCCGCGCTCCGGCGCCGAGCCATGGCAGGATACGCCGCGAACATCGACGCGGATCTCCATTCTGCCGCGATGACCGCGATAGATGCCGCCGTCGGTCGGTTCGGTCGAAACGACAAATTCCGGCGTGATGCCGTCTTCCTTGTGGATGTACTGCCAGCACAGACCGTCGCAGTCTTCCTCCTGTACGGAGGCAACGACGAGGATCTTGTAGCCGTCGGGGATCAGACCGAGGTCCTTCATGATCTTGGCGCCGTAAACCGCGCTGACCACGCCGCCTTCCTGATCGGAGCCGCCGCGGCCGTAGATGATGTCGTCGGTCTCATAGCCCTTGTACGGATCCTGCTCCCAGTTGGCAAGGTTGCCGATGCCGACCGTGTCGATATGCCCGTCGAACGCGATGATCTTGTCACCGGTGCCCATCCAGCCGAGGGCGTTGCCTTCGGGATCGATTTCTGCTTTGTCAAAGCCGAGCTTCTCCATTTCGGCGATCGTGCGCCGGATGACGCCCTCCTCCTCACAGCTCTCGCTCGGGATCGCAATGAGGTCGCGGAGGAACCGGGTCATGTCGGGGAGATATCCCTTTGCCGCCAGTTTGATTGCATTTACGTCCATACTGTTTTTCCTTTCCGAAAGTTTTTGTCAGGTTTCGTCCGAAGTTTTTGCGTCGATATAGGAATAGAGAGTATATTTGCTGATGCCAAAAAACTTTGACACCTTATCGCCGCTCCGGGTGATTAAGAATGCACCGGCTTTGTTGAGAAAGCGGATCGCGCGGATCTTGTCGTCCTTGGTCATCATCGCGACCGGTTTGCCGATCTGCGCCGCCGCCTGTTCGATGAGATCGTCCAAAAGGTCGTTGACTGAGATCGGAATCCGTTCCGGCGTCGTCTTCTCAACCCTGTGGTTCAGAATCGAATCGATCGCGCGCTCGGCCATCAGAAGCTCGGTAATGTCGTAGTTGATCGAGAACACGCCCTTAATCCGCCCGTCGTCGCGGATGTAGATCGTCGAGCACTTTAAGATCCGTCCGTCGTGCGTCTTCATCAGGTAGCCTGCGCTGTCTTCGAGCGAGGACGGATCCTCGGCCTGCAGCGCTTCGAGCACGATGCGGCTCGGTCCGTCACCGATCTTGCGGTGCGTCACATGCCCGTTCTCGATCGCAACGATCGTGCGGTCGGGGTCCCCGGTCTCGAGATCGTGCAGCACGATCTCACAGTTGCTGCCGAACTGCGCAGCGAGGGTCTTGGCAAGCCGCTTGTAAAGATCCAGATTCATGGGCAGTCCTCCGTCGAGTTTTTTCTGCTTTTATTATAGAAAGAAACCGGCGCAATTACAAGTAGATTTCTAAAAAATATTTATGGAAACGAAAACTTTTTTTGGTTTTTATCCTGCCCTTGCAAAGTGCGGTGCAATGCATTACAATAGAAACAAACCAAAGAAGGAGAAACGACATGGAAGAAGAAAGAGATCTTGTCACGTTCGTGGATGACGACGGCAACGAGTTCGATCTGGAAGTGATCGATTATTTTGAGCATGAGGGCAAGGAGTACGGCGTGCTGATCGACCCGGATCTGCCGGATGATGCGGAGTACTTCGAAGTGTGCATCATGGAGATCGTGCAGCATGAGGAGGAAGACCTCGAAGAGTTCCTGCCGGTCGAGGACGAAGAACTGCAGAATGTGCTTCTGAAGATCGAAGAGGAGCGCATGGCGTCTTGGGACGAGTCGTTCGAATCGCTCGATAAGGAAGAGTGACGCATCGAAAGCGGGAGGGAGACCTTCCGCTTTTTTTGCACGGAAAACGGATTCGGAACTCCCTTGCTTTTGGCAGGGGAGTTTCGTATAATATGAATAACAACTTTTTTTCGCAGAAAGGAAGAAACCGATGCTATACGAATATCCGTTACAGACCGGAAAAGAGGGATTCATCGACATCACCGACAAGGTGCGCGACGCGGTGAAGCAGAGCGGCGTGTTCGACGGAATGGCGACCGTCTACTGTCCGCACACGACCGCGGGCGTCACGATCAACGAGAACAGCGATCCTGACGTGGTCAGCGATCTGTTGCTTGCGCTCGACCGTACCTATCCCGACCGGGAGGAGTTCCGCCACAGCGAAGGCAACAGCGCGGCGCACCTCAAGGCGAGCGTGATCGGCAGCAGCGTCAACGTGATGATCGACGACGGCAAACTCGTGCTCGGCCGGTGGCAGGGCATCTACTTTACCGAATTCGACGGACCGCGTCAGCGGCGTTTCTCCGTGAAGATCATCGGACAACCGCGTCCGGAAAGGAAATAAGCCATGCGAGCCTATGAAAGATTGCTGAACTATGTGGTCGTCCATACGACCAGCTCCGACGAGAGCGCCACGACCCCTTCGACCATGCGGCAGTTCGACCTTGCGCGTCAGCTCGTGGACGAGCTGAAAGCGCTCGGCGTCGCGGATGCCGAAGTCGACGACAAATGCTATGTCTACGGCACGCTGCCGGCAACGGAGGGATATGAGAATGCGGTACGGCTCGGCCTGATCGCGCACATGGACACCGCGCCGGACTGCAGCGGCGAGAACGTAAAACCACTGTTGCATGAAAACTACGACGGAGGCGACGTTGCGCTGCCGGGCGGCCGCGTACTGGACGTCGTGAACTTCCCGCATCTGCCGCAGTTGAAAGGCCGGACGTTGATCACTTCGGACGGCACGACGCTGCTCGGTGCCGACGACAAGGCCGGCATCGCCGAGATCATGGCGGATCATTTCGACGTCGCGCGGTTCGGCGCAGACTTCGGCTACACGGTGGACGGCGGTGCCGAGGGCGAGCTGGAGTATGAGAACTTCAACGCCGCCGAGGCCGTGTTCGACATCAAGGGATTTTCCGTGCATCCGGGCAGCGCGAAGGATGTCATGGTCAATGCGCTTCTGGTCGCCTGCGAAATCAACGCGATGCTGCCCAAAGCAGACACGCCGCGATGCACCGAGGAGTACGAGGGCTTTTACCACATCACCAAGCTCGGCGGCACGATCGAGCAGGCGAAGATCGCCTATATCGTGCGCGACCACAGCTTTGCCTGCTATGAGGGACGGCTCGCGACGCTGCGCCACATCGAAAAGACGTTGAACGAGCAGTACGGCGAAGGCACCGTGAAGCTTACGATCAAGGAGCAGTACCGCAACATGAAGGAAAAGATCGAGCCGTGCATGCATTTGATCGAGAACGCGAAACGCGCTGCGCGGGAAGCCGGCGTCGAACCGAAGGTGATTCCGATCCGCGGCGGCACGGACGGTGCGCGCCTGAGCTACATGGGGCTGCCGTGCCCGAACCTCGGCACCGGCGGATACGCGTTCCACGGTCCGTGCGAGCATATCACGGCCGAGGGCATGGACATCGCGTCCGAAATGCTGCTGAACCTTGTGAAGATCTACGCAAAGCAGCCGCGCGCATAAAGCAATACCAAAAAAGTCCGGGAAAACCCGGACTTTTTTTGTGAAGTTATTGGATCTTTTCCGGCTCGCCGTAGTCGACACCGAAGGTCTCGACGCGGATCGTGCGGATCACAACGTCCTGAAGCGGAACGGAGCGCTCGCCGGAATACGGGTTGGTCGTCACCGGAGTCGCCGCAAGGCGGTCGAGCTCGACAAATCCTTCGGTCATCATGCCGAAAGCCGCATACTGCCCGTCAAGAAAATCGGCGTCCGCATGCATGATAAAGAACTGGCTGCCTGCGGAATCGGGGTTGGTTGCCCGCGCCATGGAGATCACGCCGCGCTTATGCGAGAGGTTGTTCTCGACGCCGTTTGCGGCAAATTCGCCTTTAATCGAATAGCCTGGACCGCCGCCGCCGTTGCCGTCGGGATCGCCGCCCTGGATCATAAAGCCCGCATAGATGCGGTGGAAGGTCAGGCCGTCATAAAAGCCGCTGTTGGCGAGCGAAATGAAGTTCGCTACGGTGATCGGCGCGACGTCAGGGTAGAGCTCCAGCGTCATCGTGTTGCCGTCGTCCATCGTAATCGTGGCGATCGGGTTCTGTTTCAATTCGGTTTCCTCCTTGCTGTCTGCTGCGGACGCGTTTTCCGATTCGGAAGCGGTGGCGGCGGTTTCGGTCTTTTGCGCTGCGCTGCAGCCGAGTGCAAGCGCAAGCAGCAGGGCAAGCAGAACTGCCCCCAACTTTTTCATTCTTTGTTCCTCCCGTTCGATCGCTTTACGGGGTCTTGCCTTCCATGGGCAGGATAGCGTTCAGCTCTTTGCCGTACAGATCGGCGACGATCTGCAGGAAGTTGTTGACCACGCGTGAGCGATACTGTTTTTTCTGCGTTACGACCGAAAGGGTGGCAGCCGAGAGCGTTTTGCCGGCAATCGCCTTGCACGGCAGATCCTCATATCCGAGCAGCGCGAGCGAGAGCCGCGGAACAAGCGCGACGCCGTTTCCGGCATGTGCCCACATCAGACAGGCGTTCGTGTTCGAACCGATGACGATGGGCTCGCAATCGCC
>CADAQS010000063.1 GCA_902790115.1 uncultured Eubacteriales bacterium
GAAGCCTGTGCCGAAGCGCTTGTGCATACCGCTTCGGTCGTCGAACCGGATCCCGCGATCGCCGCGCGCTATGAGGCGCAGTATCAGAAGTACCGCCGGCTTTATCCGGCGCTGAAGGAGACCTTTGCAGCGATCCGGTGAGGATTCGCAAAATGGATCGGATCAATCCTTTTCTTCCGCAGAGATCTCAGAAGAATCAAGAAAGCAGACACGATTCCGTGTCTGCTTTATGCTTTCCGGATACGCTTTCCCGTTATGCCTTCGGTTCGGCTTCGGGCGCTTTTTCGGGTTCTTCCGAAGGTTCGTCGTCTTCGAGCAGCCGCAGTCCCGCGGTGTCCGTCACGGGCAGGGAGAAGACGATCGCCTTGGCCCTGGTTTCGATGCCGGCCTTTTCCATGATCGACCGCATGATCGCGTTGCGCTGCGCGGTCTTGGTCACGATGAAGATCACGTCCTTTTCCGACGCGAGCGAGATGCCTAAGAACTTCTCGGCGCGCGCCATGCCGGTACCCTGCGCATGGATGACCGTGCCGCCCGCGGCGCCTGCCGCGCGCGCGGCGTCCATGATCGTTTCGCTGTAGCCCTGATTGCCGATTACGACCAGCAGCTCCTGTACGGTGTTTTTCAAAGTGGTCGCCTCCTCGCGTTCATAATTCTGTCCGTCGGTGAAAAATGCCAGCTCCCGCTCATCGGGATCGTGAATGCAATGCCGGTGCCCGGCACGTCGATGCGGAGTTTGCGTTCCAGATCGCGCTTGACTGCCTTCCAGACCGGCCCGGTCACGACCGCAAAGCAGACCGCTTTTTCGGAGCCTTCGAGTCCGAAATAGTTCAGGATCTCGCTCGTTGCCGTGCCGTGGCCGAGCGTGATCAGATTGACGTTTACCGCATGCTGCTGATACAGCGAGATGAACTCGGGCAGGCGGCTGCGGTTCGTGATCGTCGCAAGATAATACAGCATAGGCCCTCCTCAAAGCTCGATGATCGTGTAGTTTTCAAGGCTGACCGCGACCTGCGGATGCGCGGCGGTATGCGAAGCCGAGCGGATTCGATACAGCACGCCGAGGATCTGAATCGTGATCAGCGGCGTCATGGCGACCATTGCGACGACGCCGAACGCGTCGGTCACGACGTTGCCGCCGACCGCGAGGCACGCGCCGACCGCAAACGGCAGCAGAAACGCGGCGGTCATCGGACCGGAAGCCACGCCGCCGGAGTCGAACGCGATCGCCGTAAACAGCTTCGGGACCACGAACGAAAGCAGCAGCGCGATGCCGTAGCCCGGCAGGATGAACCACAGGATCGAAATACCGGTCAGAACGCGCAGCATCGCAAGGCCGATCGAGACCGCAACGCCGATCGAAAGGCTGATCTGCAGCGACCTGCCCGCGACCTTGCCGCTCGTCAGTTCCTCAACCTGCTTCATCAAAACGTAGACTGCAGGCTCGGCCTTGACGATGAAATAGCCGATCAGCATACCGATCGGGATTACGATCCAGCGATACGGCAGCGCGGCGAGCGTCTGTCCGAGGTACGAACCGGCAGGCATGAATCCGACGTTCGCTCCGAGCAGGAAAAGCACAAGACCGACGTAGGTGTACAAAAGACCGATGCCGATGCGGATCAGACTCTTACCGTTCAGATGCAGACTGATGATCTGGAAGATTCCGAAGAATCCTATGATCGGCAGTACGGCGACCGCGATTTCGCGAAGGTATGTCGGCATCGCTTCGGTGAACAGCCGCGCGAGCGTGATCGAGTGGTCGATGACCGGGATCGCGACCGCAGTATATTCGGCGCTCTCGGGACGGTAGATCAGGCTCAGGATCATAACCGCCAGGATCGGGCCGATCGAGCAGAGCGAGATCAGACCGAAGCTGTCGTCGGCGGCATGGCGGTCGGAACGGATTGCCGAAATGCCGATGCCGAACGACATAATGAACGGAACCGTCATCGGTCCGGTCGTGACGCCGCCCGCGTCGAACGCGACCGCAAGAAAGCTCTTTGGCGCAAAGAACGCGAGCAGGATCGTGACGCCGTAGAAGAGCAGCAGCATGTCCCGCAGCGGAACGCCGAGCAGCATACGCAGCAGCGCGATGACCAGAAAGATCCCGACGCCGAGCGCGACACACCAGATCAGAACCGGGCTCGGAATCGAGAGCACCTGATTGGCGAGCACCTGCAGATCCGGTTCGGAGACCGTGATCAGCATGCCGAGCAGCAGACCGAGCGGCAGAATGATGCCGAGCTTGCGCGTCTGCGTGATGCGGGAGCCGAGGCGTTCGCCCATCGGCTGCATCGCAAGCTCCGCGCCGAGCGTGAAGAACATCATGCCGATGATCAGCAGAAAGCCGCCGAACAGGTAGGCGAGCAGGATGCTGGTCGGCAGCGGCGCAATCGTAAAGGACAGCAGCAGCACGATCACGACGATCGGCAGAACCGCCTTCAGCGCCTCCGTCAGTTTTTCGCGCAGCCTTGCGCGATACAGTTGCATCCGACCACATCCTTTCGACAAATCTTTTTTTCATTATATCAGATTCCTGGCCGCCGGGAGCCGAAAAACGCGAATTATTCATGGAATTTTTGCATTTTCGCGGCTCTTGCGGAGAAGACGCAAACATGGTACGATAAAGACATGGAAGGATCCAAACGAAAACAAATTGCGCTGCTTGCGGGATTCTGTATCGCCGTCACGGCCGTGACCTCGCTCGGCGGGCTTTGCATGCGCCTGTCCGAACGATGGCTGAAGATCCTGCTGCTTGCATTGTGCAATCTGACCAACGGCGCGCTTGCGCTGCTGTTTCTGCGTCTGTCCGGGCAGCGACTGATCGTGTCGCTTCGCGGCGGGCGGCAGTATGCGATCGCGCTAGGCCTTGCAGCGGCGCTCGGCGTCGGGATGATCCTCCTGCCGATCCCGCTCGGCTTTTCGCTGTTCGGACACACCGATTTCGTGCCGTGGAAGCTCGCTTACGCGGTTTTGAACAACCTGCTGATCATCGGCCCGGTCGAGGAGCTGATGTTCCGCGAATACGTGCAGGGCACGCTGTGCGGTCTGCTCCCTAAGCGGGGCTGGCTCGGCGTGCTGCTCGCCTCCGCCTTGTTCGGGGCATGGCATCTGATCAACGGCAGTGTCATGCAGGCGTTGATCACCGCGGGGATCGGCTGCGTGTTCGGATTTGCACGGCATCGCCTAAACGGCTGCACCTGGCTGTCCGTCGCACTTGGGCACGGCCTGTACGACACCCTGTGCGATCTTGCAATGCACTTTCTGTTCTGATCCGACAGAATGAAAAATATAAAAAATATTTTGACAAATATACTTGACAAAATGAATTGAATCGATTACAATGGCACCATCGAAGAAAAAGCGAGGTGCTTGGTATGGATTGGTTGGTTCGGATCAGCGGAGTCGTCGCGCTGGTATGCATCGGCGTGATGGTGTATCTGATTGTGAAGATGAGCCCGGACGGATTCCGTAAGGAGCAGTACGACGAGCGGCAGACGCTTGAGCGGCTCAAAGCGGCGCGGGCGGGCTTTTATGCGATGCTGATCGTGGCATTGATCTATCTGATCGTGACGTCGTTTGCACCGGAGCTGGGGAATCAGTCGCGGGTATGGATGTGCGTGATGCTGTTCTTCGGGATCGGGACGTTCTGCCTGTACGCGATCTTTTCGGACGCGTTCTTTTCGCTCAGACAGAAACCGTGGCTGTATCTGCTCCTCATCGGCGTGAATCTGCTCACGCAGGGCTTCAATCTGGTGAACTATTTTGCGGACGGCGGAACGCTGCGCGATTCGGTCGGAACGAACTATATTCTCGTGCTCGGCATGATTCTGCTGCTGCTCATCATCGGTGCTGCGCTTGTGATCAAGATGATCCTCGACCGGACGGAGCGTGACTGATATGAAGAATCTTCGGTTGAAGGCGGCGCGCGCGTCGCTCGACCTGTCGCAGCAGGCGCTTGCGGATGCGGTCGGCGTTTCGCGGCAGACGATCAACGCGATCGAGAAGGGCGACTACAATCCGACGATCCGGCTGTGCGTCAGCATCTGCAAGGTGCTCGGACGCTCGCTCGACGAGCTGTTCTGGGAAGACGACTGAACAACCCCGAAAGGAGACATATATATGGAAAAACGGGCGGATTATCTCTCTTGGGACGAATACTTCATGGGCATTTCGCTGCTGTCGTCGTACCGCAGCAAGGATCCGAACACGCAGGTCGGCGCCTGCATTGTCAACGAACACAACAAGATCATGTCGGTCGGGTACAACGGATTTCCGATCGGCTGCAGCGACGATGAATTCCCGTGGGCGCGCGAGGGAGACCCGTATGATACGAAGTACCCGTACGTCTGCCATGCCGAGCTCAACGCGATCCTGAACAACGCCGGCGCGTCGCTCGAAGGCTGCCGGATCTATGTTGCGCTGTTTCCGTGCAACGAGTGCGCAAAGGCGATTATCCAGAGCGGCATCCGCGAGGTCATCTATCTGTCCGACAAGTATGCCCAGACGCCGATGACCCGCGCGAGCAAGCGGATGTTTCTGGCGGCGGGCGTGCAGCTGACCAAGCTGCAGCCGAAGCGTTCGAGCATTCTGATCGACTTCGACGAGAACAAGGTCTGAACCGCCGTTTTTTTTCGAAAGAGAAAAAGCAGACACCGTTTGGTGCCTGCTTTTTTAGGATAATCTGCAATTATTTCAATTCGTCAAGCAGCGCGTCGAGTTCCTTGACTGCGTCGGCAAAAACCTTGAGCGCGGCGCGGACGGGTTCGGGCGTCGAGAGATCGACGCCGCCGACCTTCAGCTCATTCATCGCGTAATCGCTGCCGCCGAGCGTCAGGAACTTGAGGTACCCCTCGTTGTCGCCGGTCTCGACCAGATGGTTCGCGATCGAAACCGCGCTCGAGAAGCCGGTCGCGTACTGATAGACGTAGAACGCGGTATAGAAGTGCGGGATGTAGGACCATTCGTACTGGACCTCCTCGGGCACTTCGGCGCCGGCGTAGTACAGCTCGCAAAGTTCCTTGTACAGCGCGTTCAGCGCGGTCGCCGTCAGCGGCGTGCCGGACTGGTACAGCTCATGCGCCTTGCGCTCGAATTCGGCGAACAGCGTCTGACGGAATACCGTCGTGCGGAAGCCTTCGAGGAAATGGTTGAGCACATACGCGCGGCGGGCTTTGTCGGTCTCGGTCGCGAGCAGGTACTTGGTCAGCAGCACCTCGTTGACTGTCGAGGCGACCTCGGCGACGAAGATGCGGTAGTCGTGGTTCAGATAATCCTGCGTGTTGTCGGACTTATAGGAGTGCATTGCATGGCCGAGCTCATGCGCGACCGTGAACACGTCGTCGAGCGTATCGGTGTAGTTGAGAAGCACATAGGGGTGCACGCCGAAGATGCCCATCGAGAACGCGCCGCTGCGCTTGCCCTTGTTCTCGTAGACGTCCATCCAGCGCTCTGCGAACGCGCGGTCGAGCAGCTTCTGATACTCCTCGCCGAGCGGCTTGGTCGCGGCCTTGACGAGCGCCTTGCTGTCCTCGAACGGGATCTTGAAATCAACATCCGGAACCATCGGGCAGTAGAGGTCGTACATGTCGAGCTTTTCGAGACCCAGCGCCTTTTTGCGGAGCTCGAGGTAGGCGCGCATCGTCGGCAGGCTCTCGTGCACGGCTTCGATCAGACTGTCATATACCGAGACCGGCACGTTCGTGCCGAACAGCGCTGCTTCGCACGCGCTCTTGTATCCGCGCACGTCGGCATAGTACTGATCCATCTTGACGCTGCCGGCGTACATCGCGGCAAATGTATTGTTGAACTTGCCGTAGGTGCCGAACATCGCCTTGAACGCGGCTTCGCGCACCGCGCGCACCGGGCTCTCGCGGTAGACGCCGAAGTTGCCGGACGAAAGCTGGACCTCATTGCCGTCCGCGTCCTGAATCTTCGGCAGGATCATGTCGACGTTGGTCAGCATCTCGTACGCATCGGACGGAACCTGGGAGACTTCGCCGAGCTGCGCGAGCATGCGCTCGCGATCCTTATCGAGGCTGTGCGCCCGCGCGCGGGTGATGTCCTCCACAAAGTGCCGGTAGGTCTTCATCTCCTCGGGTTCGAGGAAGGATGCGAGCCTGTCCTCGGGAATCGCAAGGATTTCCGGCTCCATGAACGAGACCGCCATGCTGAACTGCACGTAAAGGCTCATCGCCTTGCCGTCCATCTCCTGATGCTTCGGCTCGCCGCCGTCCGCGGTGCGGTGCAGGTTGGCATAGCAGTAAATCCGTTCCAGCCGCTCGCCGACAGACTGGATCGTATCGATCCCGTGCTTGAACGCTTCGCGGCTTAAGCCGAGCGTCCCTTCGAGCTTAGGCAGTTCCTTCGTCGCCTCGGCGACTGCGTTCCATTCCGCCTCCCAGGCGGCGTCATCCGCATAGATCGGCGTAAAATCCCATTGATACTTCGGATCGATTTCGTTTCTTGCTTTCATCGACATCCTCCTTCAAAATCAATTATATACAGTATAGCGCATCCGTGCCGGTTTCGCAATTCCTATTTTTGCACAAAATAGCCCGAAAACCGGCCGCGGCGCGCTCTGCACACCCGAATCCCGTATTGCTCGAGAACGCGAAGATCTCCGTAGACACTTTTGCGCTCCGCGGCGATGCCTTTTTCGCCGAGCCGCGCGAGCAGTTCCGACATCGTGATCATGCGATCGGGGCCGACGCATGCCGAAAGAATATCGCGCACATACAGGATCCGCAGCCTCCGTTCCGCCTGTCGCACCGTCCGTTTCCTCCTTTCCGAAGACCGTCCTCTGCCTTCTGACAGAGACAGCATAACACCATATCTGTCCCATAAAACGGACTTTATTGAAAAGTAACAACCTGTCCGCCTGCCGGGAAAGGCGCCTGGTATTTTTCGCTTGCGGCGCGTTCCGTCGCCGCAGGGAAAGCAAAAGGACGTCTGGTTTTCGACATAAAACAAAGAAAAGACGGTTTTTCGCCTTTTCTTCTGAATCAATAAATTCCGTATAAACTTCCCGAAAATGGTCCGGCGCCTTTCTCGGTTGCCTCAGTATTGCAGGATTGTATCGACGTCGTAATCCTTGAGCGTCTCACGACCGGGGAGGTCGGTCAGCTCGATGACGAAGCAGCAGTCCACGACTTTGCCGCCGGCCTTTTCGCACAGCTTGGCACAGGCGAGGGCAGTGCCGCCGGTGGCGAGCAGGTCGTCCACGATCGCGACGCGCTGACCGGGCTTGATAGAATCCACATGGATCTGAAGCTCGTCGGTGCCGTACTCGAGCGCATACTCATGGCTGAGCGTCTTGTACGGGAGCTTGCCGGGCTTTCTGGCAAGGACGAGACCGACGTTAAGCGCGCGGGCGAGCGCCGCGCTGAAAATGAAGCCGCGCGCCTCGGGACCGACGACAACGTCCACCTGCTTTTCTTTGAGGATCGCCGCCATTTGGTCGATCAGCTCGCGGAAGCCTTCGGGATCGCCGATCAGGGGCGTAATGTCACGGAACAGGATCCCGGGTTTCGGAAAATCGGGAATACTGCGTACCAGTTCTTTCAGATCCATATAATTCCTCCTGTGGAAAGATGCGCTTTCCGAAAAATAGCCCCGGATTAAACGGGACGCAGACAGTATAGCACGGTTTTGCCTTTCTGAAAAGACGGTTTTTTACATTTTCTATAGAAAAACGTTGCCCTGCCGACCATTTCATGCTACAATTATTATGAGAATTTATGGGAGGATAGCAGAACAAGATGCACATCTTCGCCGCGGTCGATCTGCACCGCGATTTCGCGGACGGCGACTGAAACGATGCGCTCCTGCCGGATCACCGTACGATTGCAGAACCAATTTTGAAAGGGGAACCTGACGCATGCAAAAATACATCATGGCGCTGGACGCCGGAACGACCTCGAACCGCTGCATTCTGTTCGACGAGCGCGGCAAAATGCACAGCGTCGCGCAGCGGGAATTCACGCAGTACTTTCCGAAACCCGGCTGGGTGGAGCACGATGCGAACGAGATCTGGGCGACGCAGCTGTCCGTAGCGGTCGAAGCGATGCAGCGCATCGGCGCGACTGCCGAGAACATCGCCGCAATCGGCATCACGAACCAGCGCGAAACGACGATCGTCTGGGATAAGGCGACCGGCGATCCGATCTGTCCGGCGATCGTGTGGCAGTGCCGTAGAACCGCGGAATACTGTGATCTTCTGAAGGCCAAGGGCCTGGTCGAGTGGTTCCGCAAAAAGACCGGTCTCGTGATCGACGCCTATTTCTCCGGCACGAAGCTGCGGTGGATCTTAGAGAACGTGCCGCATGCGCGCGAGCGCGCCGAGCGCGGCGAGCTGCTGTTCGGCACGGTCGAAACGTGGCTGATGTGGAAGCTGTCCGGCGGGCGGGTCCATGCGACCGACTATTCCAACGCCTCCCGCACGATGCTGTTCAACATCAACACGCTTGACTGGGATGACGAGATCCTGCGCGAACTGGAGATCCCGCGGTGCATGCTGCCGAAGGTCTGCCCGTCGAGCGGCGTGTTCGGCTACGCGGATCCGAAGTTCCTCGGCGGCGCGATCCCGCTGTCGGGCGCGGCCGGCGATCAGCAGGCTGCGCTGTTCGGACAGACCTGCTTTGCGCCGGGCGAGGCGAAGAATACCTACGGCACCGGCTGCTTCCTTTTGATGAACACCGGCAACAAACCGGTGTACTCGAAGAACGGGCTCGTCACGACGATCGCGTGGGGACTGGACGGCAAGGTGACCTACGCGCTCGAAGGCTCGATCTTCGTCGCGGGCGCCGCGATTCAGTGGCTTCGCGATGAGATGCGCATGATCGAATCGGCGGCGGATTCCGACTACATGGCGCGCAAGGTGCGCGATACGAACGGCTGCTACGTCGTTCCGGCGTTTACGGGCTTGGGCGCGCCGCACTGGGATCCGTACGCGCGCGGCACGATCGTCGGGCTGACCCGCGGCTGCAACAAGTATCACATCATCCGCGCAACGCTCGATTCGATCGCCTATCAGACGAACGAGGTCCTGCTTGCGATGCGCGCGGATTCGGGCATCACGTTGTCGACGCTGAAGGTGGACGGCGGCGCGAGCGCGAACAACTATCTGATGCAGACGCAGTCCGACATCATCAACGCGCCGGTCGAGCGTCCGACCTGTGTTGAAACAACCGCACTCGGCGCGGCATACCTTGCGGGTCTTGCCGTCGGCTACTGGAACGGCAAGGAGGACGTAATCCGCAACCGCGCGATCGACCGGGCGTTTCTGCCGGCGATCGGAGAAGAGGAACGCAAAGCGCGCATCAAGGGCTGGAACAAGGCCGTCAAATGCGCCTATCATTGGGAGAAAGAGGAAGAATAACGGATGTATGATGTTTTGATCATCGGCGCGGGCGTGACCGGCTGCGCCGTCGCGCGCTGGGTGTCCCGCTATGCGGCTTCGGTGTGCGTACTGGAGAAGGAGGAGGACGTTTGCTGCGGCACGTCCAAAGCGAACAGCGCGATCGTCCATGCCGGATTCGACGCGGCAAACGGCAGCCTGATGGCAAAGATGAACGTGCGCGGCAGCGAGATGATGGAGGAGCTGTCCAAACAGATCGACTTCCCGTACGACCGCTGCGGCAGCCTCGTCGTCTGCCTTTCGGAGGAGGATCTTCCGCGCTTGAAGGCGCTGTACGAAAACGGCGTGAAAAACGGCGTCAAGGGCCTCGAAATCCTGAACCGCGAGCAGCTTGTCTCGCTCGAACCGAATGTATCGGATGACGCGGTCGCGGCGCTGTGGGCGCCGACCGGCGCGATCGTCTGCCCGTTCGGCATGACGCTGGCGTTTGCCGAAAACGCGGCGGCAAACGGCGTCGAATTCCGGTTCGATACCGCGGTGCAGCGGCTGACTCGCACCGAAAACGGCTGGCGCGTCGAAACCGACAACGGCACGTTCGAGGCGCGCGCGATCGTCAACGCCGCCGGCGTTTACGCCGACGTGTTCCACAACGCGATTTCGGAAACGAAGCTGCACATCACCCCGCGGCGCGGCGACTACTGCCTGCTCGATCATGCCGCGGCGGATTTTGTGCACCATACCGTGTTCCAGCTGCCGGGCAAGCTCGGCAAGGGCGTGCTCGTCAGTCCGACCGTGCACGGCAATGTGATCGTCGGCCCGACCGCGATTGACGTGGAAGACCGCGAGGGCACCAACACGACGGCAGCAGGCCTCTCCGATCTGATCCAAAAGGCCGGTCTTTCGATGAAGAACCTCCCGATGCGGCAGGTCATCACGAGCTTTGCAGGGCTTCGCGCGCACGAGGACGGACACGAATTCGTCATCGGCGAGAGCGCGCCGGACTTCTTTGACTGCGCCGGCATCGAATCGCCGGGTCTGAGCTCCGCGCCCGCAATCGGCGAGGAAGTCGCAAACCTGCTGCGGGACAAATACGGCTTTGCCGAAAAAGAGAACT
>CADAQS010000064.1 GCA_902790115.1 uncultured Eubacteriales bacterium
ATCGTCGGTGATCCGGATCAGACGATCTACACCTGGCGCGGCGCAAACGTCAAATATCTGCTCGATTTCGACCGGCATTTTCCCGGCACGAAAACCGTGATGCTGAACGAAAACTACCGCAGCACGCCGCAGATCCTTGCCGTCTGCAATTCGCTGATCGCAAAGAACAAAAACCGCATCAAAAAGGATCTCGTCCCGATGCTGCCCGACGGCGCGTCGGTGCTGTGCCATCACGGAAAGACCGCCGAAGACGAGGCCGAGTGGATCGTCCGGCAGATCCGCGCCCTGCACGAACAGGGCGTTCCGTACCGGGACGTCACGCTGCTGTACCGCGCGCATTACGTTTCGCGGCAGATCGAGGAAGTGCTGCTCAAGCGCAAAATTCCGTACACGATCTACAGCGGGGTGCAGTTCTTTGCACGGATGGAGATCAAGGATGCGTTGAGCTATCTTCGCATGATCGCATACCTGGACGATCTGTCGTTCCGCCGCATCGTCAACGTGCCGAAGCGCAACATGGGGCAGCGGCGCATGAAGTTTCTCGAAGAATATGCCGCGTCGCACGGCTGCACACTGTATGCTGCGCTGACCGCCACGCTCGATCAGGACATTTTCAAAGGCACCAAAGCGATGCAGTTCGTGCGGCTGATCGAGTCTTACCGGCAAAGCTTTGCCGACCGTCCGGTTTCCGAGGTGCTCAGCGCGATCCTTGACGATTCCGGCTATGAGGCAACGCTCCGGACCGAGGGCAGCCAGGAGCGGCTCGACAACCTTGCCGAGCTCAAACAGTCGGTCTACGAATACGAAACGACCTGCGGCGAGGAGGCGACGCTCGAGCACTATCTCGCGCATGTTGCGCTGTTCACGAACAGCGACGCCGAAAGCACCGGCGACAAGGTCAAGCTGATGACCGTCCACGCGGCCAAAGGTTTGGAGTTTCCGTTCGTCTTCCTCTGCGCGATGAACGAGGGCGTGTTCCCGTCGCGCAAGGTGCGGACGCTTGCCGGCATGGAGGAGGAGCGGCGGCTTGCGTTCGTTGCGATGACGCGCGCAAAAAACCGTCTGTACCTGTCCGAAGCGGAGGGCCGCAACCTTGACGGATCGCCGCGCTATCCGTCGCGGTTTTTGCTCGATATCCGGCAGGATCTGCTCGAATACGACGAGCTCCCGCGTGAAGGACTGATCCGCGACGCATGGAGCTATATCAAAAACAGCGAGCAAAAGCTCTCTGCACCCGAGGATCCCGAACCGTTCCGCGTCGGCGACCGCGTCCGGCACATGCTGCTTGGCCCCGGCACCGTGACCGGCGTCGATTCCGCGCTCGGCGCATATCTTGTGCAGTTCGATTCCCTGCCGACGCCGCGCTCGATCGCGTTCCGCATCCGGATGACGCGCATCTGAGCGTCCGAAAGCCCTGTACAGACACGGGTCTGTATGCTATACTGTAAGCAGCATTTCCAAAGGAGGATCCCTATGAAAGCACCGTTTTCCGCCTACCTGAACGGCATCGTGCCGTGGGTGCGGCAGCTGATCGATGCCCTCGGCGCGCATTACGATTATGTCAGCGTGCTGTCCACGGATTCCGTGGGCTTCACGATCGCCATGTCGCAGCGCAGCAAGTCGGTCACCAACACCAACATGACCACCGAGCGCGGCAACGTCGTCCGCGTCTGCCGCGGCGGTCTGTACAGCGAGTACGCGTTCAACGAGATCGACGCAACGCCCGCGGAGACCGCCGGCCGCATCCGCGCCGCGCTAGATCAGCAGCTTTCCCTGCTGCAAAAAACCGCTTCCAAGGTCTACGACACGCCCGCGCTTTTGGACGAACCCTGCGAACTGTTCGTCGAGAAAGAGACCGAACGGCTCCCCGAAACCGAGGACGTCGAAGCGCTCGTCGCGTTTCTGCAGGGACTGTCCGACCGCGGCATGCAGGCGATCCCGTCGGCACTCGACTGCAGCGCCCGCGTGATGTCCACGCACATCTGCAAGCTGTTTCTGACCAAAAACCGCTTCCTCCGGCAGAGCTACGTCTACACCGAAGGCTCGATGGCCGCGTTCGCGCCGAACGAAGCCGGCGAGATGAAGACCGCTTACGACGGCGTTTCAGGTCTCGGCGGACCGGAGATCATCGAACAGCTGAACGGCGTGCTGGAAAAGCTCCCGAAGCAGATGGAGGATCTGCTCGGCTCGGGCAAGATCGTTCCGGGCGAGTATGAAATCATCACAGACCCCGGCATCACCGGCCTGATCGCGCACGAGGCGTTCGGCCACGGCGTCGAGATGGATATGTTCGTCAAGGAGCGCGCGCTCGGCGCCGAATACATCGGCAAGCGCGTCGGAAGCGATCTTGTCACGATGCACGAAGGCGCGCTTTGCGCCGACAGCGTCACGTCCTTCGCGTTCGACGACGAAGGCACGCTCGCGGGCGACGTGACCGAAATCGACCGCGGCATTTTGAAAACCGGCATCTGCGACGCGCTGTCCGCGCTGCGGCTCGGCACCGCGCCCACCGGCAACGGCAAACGCGAAAACTTTGCGCACAAGGTCTACACGCGCATGACGAACACGATGTTCGACTCCGGCGCCGATTCGGTTGACGACATGATCGCATCGATCAAGCACGGCTATCTGCTGTCCGGCACCGAGAGCGGCATGGAGGACCCGAAGCATTGGGGCATCCAGTGCATCATCTCCCGCGGGTATGAGATCCGGGACGGCAAGCTGACCGGTAAGGTCGTTTCTCCGGTCATCATGACCGGATATGTGCCCGACCTCTTGGGCAATGTTTCGATGGCAAGCCCGGACCGCGTCGTCGAAGGCAACGGCGGCTGCGGCAAGGGATACAAGGAGTGGGTCAAGGTCGCCGACGGCGGCCCGTATCTTAAGACGAAAGCGAGGTTGGGATGATGTTTGAACGAATCAAAAACCAGCTCCGAGCGCTCGGCTGCGACACCTATGAGCTGACCGAAAAAACCGTGACCGCGTGGGAGTTCTACTTCATCCGCCACCGGCTCGACCAGAACCGTTCGAGCCGGGTCAAGACGTTTGAAGTCAAGCTGTACCGTCCGCTCGAGGGCGGTATGCTCGGCAGCGCGTCCGGCGTCATCAGCCCGACCGCGTCGGACGCGGAGGTCGAAACCGCGCTGAAAAACATCTTCTATCAGGCGTCGCTGGTCAAAAACCCGACCTACACGCTGACCGATCATGAAGTCCCGCTGTACAAGTTCCGTCCCGTCGACGTCGAAGCGATTGCGGAGCAGTTCCTGCGCGCGATGCAGGCCGTTCCCGAAACGGAGACCGAGCGCATCAACTCGTACGAGATCTTTGTGCGAGAGATTCAGAAGTCGTTCGAAAACTCCTGCGGCGTCCGCTATTCGGTCGTCTATCCGAGCTCGATGATCGAGGTCGTCGTCAACGCGAAAAAGGACGGGCACGAGATCGAGCTGTACCGGAACTTCACGTCCGGCGTATGCGATCCCGAAAAACTGACGCGCGACGTGACCGCAGCGCTGCGGTACGGCAAGGACCGTCTTCTGGCGCAGCCGACGCCGAAACTCAGCAAGGCCGACGTGGTCTTCTCGACCGCCGACGCGGTTTCAATCTACGAATACTTCGGAGCGCGTATGTCCGCCGGACTGCTGTACCGCAAACTGTCCGACTGGACAGTCGGGCAGCCGATCGCGTCGTATTCGACCGGCGACCGCATCACGGTCTTTGCCGCGGCGAACCTCGACAATTCGTCGCACTCCTTCCCGATCGACGAAGAAGGCGCCCTGATCCGGGAACGGTATCTGATTCGCGACGGCGTTGCCGAAAACACCTGGGGTTCCCGCCAGATGAGCCAGTACCTCGGCGTTTCGGACAGCTCGCTCGTCCACAACTTCGTCGTGTCCGGCGGCACTGCGGACGCCGAAACGCTCCATGCCGGTGAGTATCTCGAACTGGTCGAGTTTTCGGACTTTCAGGTCGATCCGGTCGGCGGCGACCTGCTCGGCGAAATCCGCCTCGGCTACTGGCATCACGACGGCAAAGTCGACATCATCACGGGCGGCAGCGTTTCCGGCACGATGCAGGACGCGATCCCGTCGATGCGTTTCTCAAAGGAGACCGAGCAGTACGATACGGTCGTGATCCCGAAGGAAACGCGGCTGTACGGCCTGACCATTACCGGTATCGTATAAAGAAAGGCAGCAAAAGAGGGAGGACAGCTTTGATGTCCTCCCTCTTTTTTGTTTTTCGCCTCAGTACAGCACTTCCGTGCCGTCGATCGCGCTGATGCTGATCAGCGCGAGATCGGTCCGATAGCCGTACCGTTCGGCAAGCAGTCCTTCCTGCTCCAGCGCATGGTTTGTCACGTTGCCGTAGAAGTTCCAGACCGGCACGATGCGGTACGTCGGCTTGCCGTTCTCCTCCCGCTCGATGCAGGCGTATTCGAGCGCGATCCGGTCCACGTGCACCGTGGAGTCCTTTCCGGCCTCCGCATACTTTCTTTGCAGCGCGTCCCGCACGGTCCTGTACAGCGTGTCTGCGGTCGGATAGCCGACGTTTGCGGAAGCGGTCTCGCCGAGATCCGCAGGATGGAACCAGCTGAAAGAGACGATGCCCTGCTCGTCCACGCAGATATTCAGCTGATCGATGTGGAACTCCTCACCGGTCAACTTCGAATTCTCTTCGGTCTCGACGGCAATATCCCGAACCGCAATGGTCTGTCCGTCCACAACCGGCCGGTACAGCAGAACATACGCGCTGCGCGTTGCGTCGGAATTGCCGTACAGCCGGATCGAATCGAGCTGCAGCGACGGCGCGATCGCCTGCACCGCTTCGTTCGCCTTTGCGATCGCTTCCTGCTCGGTCAAAAGCGGCTGCGGCGCGGGGTTTTCCGGCGAATCCGAATAGACGCGGGACGAATCGTCCTTGCGTACAACAGACGTTTGCAGATACCCGCCGTTCTGCGATCCGCTCGCGGAAATCCCGTTCCACTGCCCGTCCTTTTGATACACCGCCTGAAACATCGGGTCGCCGTGATAGTTTACGAACTCCGGCGCGACGACCGGCCGCTGCTCATAGCTGTCGAGTGCGGTTTCGTACAGTTTTTCCAGCGATTCGATCTCTTTTAGCAGACTCCCGTCATCACGCTCGGAGGGAACCTCCGCCTGCGCATCCTTCAGCGCGGCGATCTGCTGCAGAATGTCGCTCTTGATCGGCGTGCACGACACGAGATCGTCGTACAGCGTCGCGTCGCCGGCAAAATACCGTGCGAACGCCTGCAGCATCGGATCGGTCACGGTGCGATGCGCCGCCGGACAGGTCACAAACGGCGCTTTAGCGCGCAGCTCCACGTCCGCATCGATCAGAATATCCATATTCTCATCCGCATACAGGCATTCGACAACGTGCGGCATCTGTGCCTGCACCGCCGCCGCATTGAACGAGAACGTATGGTCGATGTACGCGACCGCGCCGAAATACCGCTGCATATCCTCGATCTTGTAGTCCACAACATAGATACGCTCCGTCACGGTCACGGTGCCGGACGCGGGCAGCGGGGACGCCGTGTAATACGTGCCGCTTTCCCACTTTCCGGTGCGGGAGAACGACCGGTACCCGTAACTCTCGGCATTCACGACGCAGTTCAGCTGCTTCTCTTCGCCGCCCGCCGAAATGCGCAGCAATTCCGGCACGGCAAGTTCCAGCGCCTGTTCGTCGTACCCGGATTCGAGCCCTTCGTTTTCAAACGGCTCGGTTCTGGGAAGCGATATCTTTTCCGCCCAGTAGAAGGATCCGTCCTTCTCCGCGACGCCGACCGTCTCGGTCTTAAGATCCCTCAGCCACGCCCAGTCGGCTTCCTCGTACGGCTTGCCGTGCTGCCGCTCGCGCCAGTCGAGGCATTCGGCCTTGAGCGCTTCGTCAAACTCCGGCAGCAGCTTCACCGTACAGCCGAGATCGACAAGGTTCAGATCCGAGGCCGCATTTATGGGTTCTTCGACGGTCTCGGGCTGCTTGTTTGCGCCGCGCAGTGCGTTCGCGCCCGCCATGACGCCGACGGTCAGCGTGCTGAGCAGCAGCATCGCCGCGACCGGAATTGCGATCCACGGAACCGGATGCGGATTCCATTCCTTCGAGTTCCCGGGTTTGCCTGCTTTTGCGGCGCGCTCCGGAAATTCCCGGTTCAGCTTTGCGTTCAGTTTCCGCTTTTGCGCCTTTCCGCTCAAAAGGGAGCCCTCGAGGGCCAGATGATAAAATCGTTTTTCACTCATTGCTTTTTTCTCCATAGATTGCTTCTGTTCGGGTCAGCCGCCGGCGCACCTCGTTGCGGGCGCGGTACAGGCGGCTCTTTGCCGCTTCCCGTCCGATTTCGAGCGTATCCGCGATCTCCTGCAGGGACATTTCGAATCCGTAATACAGAACAAACACGCGGTACATCTCCGGCGGCAGCCTCTTTGCCGTTTCAAGCACCTGCTCCGCCATCGCGCGGTTCATCACCGCGTCCTCGAACGTCACCGCATCCGCCGGAAGCGATTCGTCATACTCCTCGGCAAGATACAGCTTCCGCTCCTCGCGCTCGGCATAGTTCTTGATGATCTCGCGCCGCAGCGCCTTGAGGAGAAAGTTCTTCGGTGACAAAATGTCCAGATGCCCGTACCGCTCGATGCGGCGGTAAAAATCTACATACACGTTCTGCAGCGCGTCCTCGGCGTCGGTCGGGTCGGACAGATGCACGATCGCGTAGCGCAGCAGCGGTCGGTAGGTTTTTTCGTATACCCGGTCAAAATATGTTTCGTTGTCCATACGCTTGTTTCTTTCTGTAAGCACTTACACCCATAAAGAGCGGAAATTCCGGCGTTCGGTTGCAAAAAGATGAGAAAAAAGCAAAAAAGGGCGCATTTGCGCCCCGTTGTCCGGATCTTTTACAGTTCGACTTCGATCAGTTCGTATTCGCGGCTGCCGAAGCCCAGTTTTGCAGCAGCTTCAATCGTATGGACGCCGTTGCGGCTCTCCACGCGCTCAACGAAGTGATCGCGTCCCGGATCGTCCGAACCGTAGATCAGATCGATGCACGCCTGATCGACCGCGACCGGATCCAGCGACGCGAGGATGCCGATGTCCTTCATGCACGGATCCTCCGCCACGGTGCAGCAGTCGCAGTCAACCGACAGGTTCTTCATCACGTTGATGAATGCGATCCTGCCCGCAAAATGCCGCACGACCGAGGATGCCGCATCCGCCATCGCCTCCGGGAACGCGTTCTTGTCCGCGTGCAGGTCCCACGCCTCGATGTTGTCCGCGCTCTTTCCGCCCGAATGGATCAGCGCCTTGCCGGCAGCACTCGCGCAGCCGATCGAAAGCTGCTTGAGCGATCCGCCGTAACCGCCCATCGGATGCCCCTTGAAGTGCGCGAGCACCAGCATCGAATCATACAGTGCGATGTGCTTTCCGACGAGGTTCTGCTTGAGGATCTTGCCGTCCGGCACCGGCCAGACAAGGTCCGGACCTTCCGCGTCCATCAGATCGACGTCGAAATACTCGCTCCAGCCGTGCTCCTTCAGCAGTCTGCGGTGCGGGTCGGTATGATCGCGCACGCCGCCGAACGCATCGCCGTATGCCGTGTTGCACTCGACGATCGTTCCGTTCACGCGCTCGACCATCGGTTTCCAGAATGCCGGCCGCAAAAAGTTCTGATTGCCCTTCTCGCCCGAATGCACCTTGACCGCGACCTTGCCGCCGAGCGCAATGCCGAGACATTCATACAGTTTGACGACCGCCTCCGGCGTGATCGTCTTCGTGAAAAAAACCTTTGCCATCGTTTTTCGACTCCTTCGATCGGATTTGAATATAGTTTATCATGCAAAGCGAATCCCATGCAACCGTTTTTTTCGGAATTGCCGCTTTCCATATAAAAAGACAGTCCGCTCCGTGGCAGACCGTCTCTTTGTCCCTTCCGGATTTATAAGCTGTTCGTGGAGCGAACGCCCACGCTGCTCTCGAAAAACAGCGCCAGCGCGCCCGGTCCGACGTGGGATCCCGTCACCGGCTCGTAATCGACCAACAGGATGTCCTTCGGCGGATGGTTCTTGTTCAAAAGCGAGATCAGATACTCCGCATCCTCGCGGCATGCCGCATGCGCGATGCCGACCGTCTGCGATTCGGGGTTCACGACGAGCTTGTCATACTGCTGCGCAAGCGCCTCGACCGAGCGTTTGCGGCCGCGCACCTTTGCGAACGCGACGATCTTGCCGTCCTCCGCGCCTTTTAAGATCGGCTTGATGTGCAGCACGGTGCCGACGATTGCAGACAGATTCGACAACCGCCCGCCGCGCCGCAAAAACATCAGATCGTTGACCGTGAACACGTTAAACATGCGCTCCGAAAGGTCGCGCAGCTGTTCGGCAGCCTCCGCCGTCGGAACGCCCGCGTCCCGAAGCTGCGCCGCGCGTACCGCGACCAATCCCTCACCGAGCGATGCGCCGCGGGTATCGACGACCTCGATCGTTCGTTCCGGATACTGTTCCCGCAGCATCTGTGCCGCGAGCATCGACGACTGGCACGAACCGCTGATGCCGGACGACATGCTGACGTAGATCACGTCCTTGCCTTCCTTGAGAAACGGCTCGAAGCATTCCAGATAGGTATTCGGGTTGATCTGCGAGGTCGTCACCTTCGTGTCGCCCTTGAAGATCTCGTAAAATTCATCGCCGTTGAAGGCGTCGGTATCCAGGCAGGTATGTTCTTCCCCGTCAATGTAGTACGAAAACGGAAGAACCTTCAGATCGTTTTCCCGCACCTGCTTGTTCAGCAGATTTCCCGACGTGTCCGTTACAACAACAAAACCCATGGAAAAAAGACCTCCTTGTTCTATTTCCTATGACAACACGGCGAGGCCTATGCCATTCCGCCATGCTATAACTATACAAAACATGTCCGATTGCGTCAATCTGGCGCCCCCGCAAAACTGCTATACGAAACGGAAAAACCCGGTAGAATTGCCGTTTCGGGCTCTCCTCCCAGTAGAGTTGTCGGTTTTTCGCGTATTCCTTTCGTATTATTTTTATTTCCGCTTAAAAAAGATCACGATGCCAGACTTCCTCGCTCATGCATATCCATACCATTTACACCTTCCTTTTCTCTGCACACACGTGTTCCCGCGAATGCAAAACGGAAACAAAAAAGCACAGGCGCGAAGAAACGGCTGTGCTTTAACAGAATTCCTATATAGGATTATGGAAAACCCGCCGCAGACGGTCCGATCCTTTTACGGACAGTTCCAACGACCCGTCTTCCAGGGCAGTCCCGGTCAGTCCCGGTTTTCGATCTCCATGATCATATTCACGCGGGTCTGGTGGCGGCCGCCCTCAAACTCGGTATTCATAAACTCGTCCACGATCATCTTGGCCAGTTCCGCGCCGACGACGCGCGCGCCGAACGCAATGATCTGCGCGTCGTTGTGCTTACGAACCATCCGCGCCGTATACGGCTCGGAGCAGACCGCCGCGCGGATGCCCTTGACCTTGTTCGCCGCCAGCGAGATGCCGACGCCGGTGCCGCAGATCAAAACGCCGCGTTCCACTTCGCCGGCGACGATCGCGCGGGCGACCTTCTCGCCGTACTCGGGATAGTTGCAGCTTTCGCTCGTGTACGTTCCGTAATCGACGACCTCATGTCCCTGCGCCTTCAGATGCTCCACGACCTCGCGCTTCAGTTCCAGTGCCGAATGATCATTTCCGATTCCGATCTTCATGATTCTCCTCCTTATGTGCGACAGATCGCACTTTGCTTTTTGACAAATCCATCTTACCACAAAAAGGAACGGCTGCAAAGGGGGAATCCGGCTTTTGCGGAAAATCTTTCGCGCCGTTTCCAGCAAAAAAAACGGCGGATTCCCTCCGCCATAAGATAAGCTGTTGTTATAGGTTATTTCCGCGCGTCCGTCAGTGCGGGGACCGAAACGGTTCCGTCCACGATGTCCTGCAGCGTGGTGTTGCCGAAGTAGTTCTCCAACATTTCCTGCGTTTGCGCATAGAAATGATACATTGCAAGGCTCTCGTCCTTCCTTCCCTCGGCTCCGTTCGGATCCTCAAGGCAGCGGTTGACCTTCACCGAATCCTCCGTACAGCGGATGACGTCCAGGAACGTGATCTTGGAGATCGGCCGCGTCAGCGCATAGCCGCCGTTCGCACCTTTGTCGGAACGGACAAGGCCGCCGTATTTCAGCTGCCGCAGGATCTTGCGGGTATGTTCATCGCTGCTGATTGCAGCATAGGCGCGTACGTTTTGTGAAGTGCTGATCCCATCATGCTGGGAAAGGTACAACAGGCAGCGAATGGCGTAATCGGTTGTCATGGTCAGTTGCATTGAATATTCCTCCCAAATTCCATTCCTATGTGATATTGATTGATATATAGGTTCCAAAGCAATCTTTCCATTCCTTTCCGTAAAAACCCATATATCGACCGAATATATCGCTTGTTTGTTTGTAATATATCAGCTATTTTTGGCATTGTCAACCGTTTTCAAAACAATTCATATAATAAAAAATTATATGTAGACGAAAGGCATAATCTTTATTTTATAATTTATATTATTTTTGTTTTTTGTGCTCCGGGCAAAAGAAACATTGCATTTCGGGAAAAGTATGTTATAATTTTTTATACGCAGTTTTTCGATTTGCAAGGAGGAAGTTATGCAGCTGCTGAAATTACGTGATATTCAAAAAGATCCCGAGCGTTTCGCCGGCGACATCGTCGTCTGCGGCTGGGTCCGCACCGTCCGCACCGGAAAAACCTTCGGCTTCATCGAGCTGAACGACGGCACCTCGTTCCGTCCGGTCCAGATCGTGTTTGAAAATGATGCACGTAATCTCGGAAACGGCCTGACCACCGGCTGCGCCATCATTGTGGAGGGCAAGCTGGTCTTAACGCCCGACGCGCCGCAGCCGTTTGAGATCCACGCAGACGCGATCACGATCGAGGGCACCTGCCCGTCGGACTATCCGATGCAGAAAAAGCGCCACTCGCTCGAATACCTCCGCACGATGCAGACGCTCCGTCCGCGGACGAACACGTTTCTTGCGACGTTCCGCGTCCGTTCCGTCGTCGCAGCGGCGATTCACGAGTTCTTCCAGGATCGCGGCTTTGTCTATGTGCACACGCCGATCCTGACCAATGCGGACTGCGAGGGCCGCGGCGAGATGTTCCAGGTCACGACGCTCGACCTCGAAAACCTTCCGCGCACGCCCGACGGCAAGGTGGACTATTCGCAGGACTTCTTCAAAAAGCCGGTGCACCTTTCCGGTTCCGGTCAGCTGTACGGCGAAGCGTTCGCGCTCGCGTTCCGCGATATCTACACCTTCGGACCGACGTTCCGCGCGGAATACAGCTTCACCGCCCGCCACGCGAGCGAGTTCTGGATGATCGAGCCGGAGATGGCCTTCTGCGATCTCGAAGGCGATATGGAAGTCGCCGAAGCGATGGTCAAATATATCATTCAGACCGTCCTCGACCGCTGCCCGGACGAGATGCAGTTCTTCAACGAGCGCATCGACAAGGGACTGCTCGACCGGCTCCACAACGTGCTCGACAACGATTTCGGCCGCCTGTCCTATACCGAGGCGATCGAGATCCTCCAAAAGAGCGGCGAGAAGTTCGAGTATCCGGTGGAATGGGGCACCGATCTGCAGTCGGAGCATGAGCGGTATCTGACCGAGCAGGTGTTCGGCAAACCGATGTTTTTGACGGATTATCCGAAGGAAATCAAGTCCTTCTACATGCGCATCAACGACGACGGCAAGACCGTTGCCGCATGCGATCTGCTCGTGCCCGGCGTCGGCGAGATCATCGGCGGCAGCCAGCGGGAAGAGCGCTATGACGTCCTCGACGCGCGCTGCAAGGAGCTCGGCATGGACATGACCGAATACCAGTGGTTCCTCGATCTGCGCAAGTACGGCGGCGTCAAGCACGCCGGCTTCGGTCTCGGATTCGAGCGCATGGTCATGTACCTGACCGGCATGGCGAACATCCGCGACGTCCTGCCGTTCCCGCGCACCGCGGCAAATCTTGACATGTAAATACCCAAAACACCCAAAATACGGCAAAAAACGGACACTAATTGTGTCCGTTTTGTCTTAAAAGTGTAAAACTTCTTTTATTTGCTTGCAATCGAGGCATACTTCTTGTAAGATATTATACGCATCGGTAGCCCGATTGCTTTTTTATCTGAATTTATCGGAGGATTTTCATACATGACCGTATTAAAAAAGACAACCTGTTTCCTGTTTGCAGGCCTGATGCTGTTCGGGCTGATCGGCTGCAAACAGTCCCGGCAAGGCGAACTGACGGAACCGCTGGCGACCGACGTCCCGTCGCAGGAGCTCTCTGTTTCTTCGGACGGCACCGATCCGGAGATTTCGCCGGATTCCTTCTCTGCGCCCGACTATTCCGTCGAGCCGGAAGTCCGCCCATCCGATATCCCGATCCCGACCCGTGCGCCGATAGACGGCGACATCACGACGAAGTTCCCGAATTACGACACGGGCTCGGACGCGGATTACAGCTATCAGTCCGATGAACTGCGCATCGCAATCCGCACCTACAACGACGCCGACATCCGTCAGGTCTACTATGTGGCGGATATCTGGGTGCGCAACATTCATTCGTTCCGTACCGGCTTCGGCAGAGGCGAGTTCAACACCGGCACCGAGGATGTGGAAGCGTTCGCCGTCCGCGAGCATGCGGTCTTCGGCGTAAACGGCTCGTACAATCAGGGCCTTGTCATCCACAACGGCGAGCAGAAAAAGAATGTCGATAAAGACAGCGAAAAACATCGCGGCGTCGCCGTGCTCTACGCCGACGGCACCATGAAGGTGTTCAATCTGAACAAGGATAAGTTCAATCTCGACGCCGAAAAGGCAAAGGGCATTGTTCATGCCTGGCAGTTCGGTCCCGCGCTGATTCAAGACGGCGAGATCTGCCAGAAGTTCGCTTCCTACGGCACCAAGCATCCGCGCCTGATCCTCGGCTATTATGAGCCGGGTCACTATGTGGTGGTTGCGGTGGACGGCAGAAGCAAGACCTCCGTCGGCATGAGCTCTTCCGAAATGGCGGAGCTGATGAAGGCGCTCGGCTGCAAGGAAGCGATGAACCTCGACGGCGGCACCAGCGCCGTTATGACGTTCATGGGCAAGGTCATCAGCAATCCTTCCGGCGAGGACAAAGACGGCGACGGCAGAGCCGGCCGCAACCTTAAGGATATGATTCTGTTTGCAGAATACGATTCCGAAGGAAACGCTCCGGCGCTGTCGGATCTTCCCTCTGAGAAGTATAAGGTGAAATAACATGAAAGGTTTGGGGGCACATAAAACACTGTTGATCGTCGGCATCGTCGTTCTTGCCATTCTGTCTCTGATCGCGCTCGTCGCCGACGGCGTGATCCTGTATATGCTCTGGAGCTGACCGGGAGGGAACCATGGATAAGAAAAAAGATGCTTCGCCGCTGCGCGGTCTTCGCATTGCTCTGATCAGTCTTGCGGCGCTGTTCTGCCTGCTGGTCGTTATCGGCCTTGTCGGGTTTCGCGCGCTGCGCGGAGCCGCGGGCAAGGATCTCGTTTCGATCGTTCCGGGACCGCTCGTGGATGTTGCAACGCTGTTCGCGGCGCCGACGCCCGATCCGTTTGAGGAAGCGCTCAAGACCGACGTGGACTACTACGAGACCGGCGAGATCCAGCGGATCCCGATCTATGAGCAGTCCAAGATCGACCGCTACATCATGAGCATCCTGGTCGTCGTGCAGAACGGCTCGGTCGATGCCGAAGAAAAACAGACCGACATGATGTTCATCGTATCGTACAACCAGCTGCAGCAGAAGTTCACGATCATCGCGATCCCGCGCGATTCGCTGGTACCGATTCCGGATTACGGCTGGAAGCGCATCAACGCAGCCTACACCTACGGCGGCATCGGCATGCTGACCAACACGATCAACCAGTCGTTCGGCCTCGACATCCAGAACTATGTGTACATCGGCACCGATGAGCTTGCCGCGCTGACCGATGCGGTCAACGGCATCCCGGCGACGCTGACGGAAGCGGAAGCCGCCTACATCAACGAAGCCTGCGGCTCGACGCTCACGGCCGGAAAACAGCAGCTGACCGGCAAGCAGGCGATCACGTATCTGCTCGACCGCAGCTCGGACGATAAGGGCGACCTCGGCCGCTCGGAAATCCAGCTCCGCGTTGTGAAGAATACGTTCCAGTATCTGCGCAGCAGCTTCGACAAGGCGTTCCTCGTGCCGTTCTTCTCCACGATCTTCAAGAACATCCGCACGAATCTCGACTTTGAAACGCTGTCCGGCATCGGCTACGAAATGTGCATGACCGACGCGCTTTCGATCAAGACGCTGCGGTTGCCGTTCGAGGACAGCTATTCCGAAATGATGCTCGACGGCGCTTATGCGATCCTGCCGGAATTTGAGAAGAACCGAATTCTTCTGAATCAGGCGCTGTACGGCACACAGGAAGACTGACCTTCTTTTGAGAAACCAAGGAACCGTCCGAAAACCGGGCGGTTCCTTTCTTTTCCTTACGCACCTCTTCTCCCGCTTTTTCAGCCGCGCCCGACGATC
>CADAQS010000065.1 GCA_902790115.1 uncultured Eubacteriales bacterium
ATCTATGCTGCTTACGAAAAAGACGGTAAAGTGCTCTGCACCGAGCTGCCGCTGATTTGGACGCGTCTCGGAACGGAACGCTGAACGAAATCAAGAATCAATCCCTGCGAGGGGTAAAAACAGATCATAATGGAGGAAAACATGAAAAAACGAGTGATTGCATTGCTGCTTGTCTGCCTGATGCTGGTTCCGGTTTTTACGGCAGCTGATTCTGTTGCAACAGACAAGCCTGATGATGGAGCGACATCGACAAACCTGAAAAACGAGCTGTCGTTCAACACGACCACACTCAAAGGCAAACCGATCGACAGCAGCATCATTAAAAACTATGACTTGGTTTTTGTAAACTTCTGGGGCGAATGGTGCGGACCGTGCGTCGGAGAACTTCCGGATCTTGCAGAACTCGACAGGGAGTACCCGAATGTTCTGTTCCTCGGCGTATGGTACGGTTATTCCAAAGAGGAAGCGCTGCAAACTCTTGAGAATGCCGGCGTGGAGTATGACTCCATCGAAGCGGACGGAACGCTGGAAGATCTGCTTTATGAAATCGAGGGCTTCCCGACAACGTATTTCTTTGACCGAAACGGGAATCAGCTGCAGGAATATGTCGGATCGCGCAGCTATGATACATGGAAAGCGCTTATAGAGTATTTCCTGTCGGTCGTGGAAAAGAAGCCAGAAGCCGGAGACAGAAGAAACAGTGCTTTTAAACGGCGCATCCCTGACGCTGGAGGGACAGATCACGATCAACTTCTTCCTGCAGGTGCCGGCAGGCTCCTCGGCAAAAACCGTCAAGCTGACCTATGCAAAGGGCGGAACGAAGACCTACACACTCGATAAGGGACAGAAGTACTACGACAGCAAGAACGACGAGTACAAGCTCGCGTTCCCGAACATCCCGGCAAAAGAGATGACGGTTCCGGTCACATTGAAAGTTTATGATGCGGACGGAAAGCAGCTTCCGCTGGAGCACTATAAACTCGGCGCGCTGAAGAACAACGAGTATGCCTACTGCGTAGCCGACTGGGCAAGAAATAAGATTGCAGACAGTTCAGCTGCGGATAAGACCGTTTATCTCGCAAAAGCGCTTCTGAACTACGGCGATTGTGCGCAAAAGTATTTTAAATACAATCTGTCGAATCCTGCCAATCCGGATCGTTATCTTTTGGCCGAGATGATCGGTGTAGAAGGCAGCCCGATGAACAATGCTCAGATTCCGAACGGAGCAAAGGAAAAGATCGGCTACAGCGGAGCGACCTTGATCCTCGAAGGTGCGACCAGTATCCGCCTATATTTTACTCAGAAGGTTGAAGCGACCGATCTCGGTATGAATCCGTACCCGCTTCATCAAAGCGGTTCGGAGTATTATGTGGAGATTCCGAATATTGCTTCCAAGGATCTGGATCAGAAGTATTCGATCGTTGTTGAAAAGAACGGAGAGCGATTTGTGTTCAATTACAGCACGCTGAGCTATGCGAACGGCCGTCTGTCAAACGCAAATGCGAAGGAAGATATCAAGAATCTCTGCCGTGCATTGTATCTCTATAATGATGCGGCAAATGAATATTTTAAGTAATCTGTAACTAAAAAAGCACCCTTTCGGGTGCTTTTTTGTTACACTCAGATCGAGAAGTAATCCGGGTAGCGTTTGAGCAGCTCGGGCAGGGCTTTGCGATACCCTGCGGTCAGATGACCGTAGAGGAAATCATCCATGTCCTTGTTGTTTCGCATCATGATCGTATTGAAGATCTGCTGATGCTCCTGATGCGCAGGCCAAAGCTGTTCCGTGCCGAGCCGCACCTGCAGCCTGCGGACACGATCCTGATGGGTTACGATACGCATGACGGCCGACCAGGTCAGGCCGGAGGATTTTGATTTTCCAGCGCTTCCCGCTGCTCTTCCAGGTTATGGTGCAGCTGTGCGAGCGAATTGCCATCGGCCTTTTTGATGGCCTCCTTCAAGATGGCACGCTCGGTATGGAAACGCAGAAACACACCTTCCTCCACGGCATCCAGATCGATCTTGGAGACGGAACTGGATTTCTGCGGATGGACTTCAACCAGTTTGGATTCGACCAGGGACACGATCGCCTCGCGAATCGGCGTACGGCTGATTTGTAGCGCCTGCGAGAGTTCCGCATCGACGAGCTGCATGCCCGGCGGGAACTCCAGCGTCATGATCGCATGATATAGAACGCGATAGGCGTATTGCCGTGCGTTTTCACTCGGCATTTTTTCGGGGACGGTGATCGGATTCATCGGGTACCTCGATCCTGGATTATTCGGCTAAATGACGGCGCAGGGCGGCGCGGACGGCGCCGGGGCCGGTGATCAGTTCTGCAAAGTCCGCTTCAATGGTCTCCGCAAGACCGACTTCGTACAGATCGCTGCCCATAATGCGCGCATCGGACAGAACCGGCTGCAGCAGTGCGTGCACATCGACCGTGTCACCGAGCTTGATTGCAGTGAAGCGCGGCGCGAGCATCGGCATCAGCGGATCGTCGCTTGGCGTAAAGGCTTCGCCCTTGTCGTCGACCGCCATCAGATAACGGCACCAAGACGCGATCACGAAAGCGATCAGCTTCAGATCCTTGACGTTGAGCGTCTCGCTTGCAGCATACTTTTTGATCGTATTGCCGAAACGGACGGTCAGCTTCTGAGAGGTATCGGTGGCGATGCGCTGCGGCGTGTCGCCGAGGAAGGGGTTGGGGAAGCGCTTCTGCACGACTTCGTCGATGAACGTCTTCGGATCGATGACGCCCGGATCGACAACGACCGGCAGGCCTTCGCGGTAGCCGACGATCTCCACGAGCTTCTTGAGGTCGGGATCCTGCATTTCCGCAGAGATCCGCGTAAAGCCGAGCAGGCAGCCCAGAACCGCGAGGCAGGTGTGCAGCGGGTTCAGGCAGGTGCAGACCTTCATGGTTTCAACCATGTCGACTACTTCGCGCGCGGTGAAAATGACGCCGGCCTTTTCGAGCGCGGGATGCCCGTTCGGGAACGCATTCTCGATGACCAGATACTGTGCTTCCTCGGCGTTGACAAACGGCGCGACATAGGAACCGCGGGACGTGACCTTGAGTCCCAGATCTTCGATACCGTCGGCTTCGATCATCTCACGGACGGCGGCGTCGGGACGCGGCGTGATCTTGTCGATCATGCTCCACGGGAAGGAGACCAACTTGCGGTCGCGGACATATTCCGCAAATCCGTTGTCGCATAGACCTTTTTCGGTCCATGCATCGGCGAATGCGAGCACGGCGGCCTCGAGACGGGAACCGTTGTGCGAGCAGTTGTCCATCGAGACCATAGCGACCGGCAGCTTGCCGGCGGTGTAGCGCTCATAGACGAGAGCTGCAACCTTGCCGATGTAGCTGTCCACGGTCTGCGGACCGTTTTCGAAGTCTTTTTCGACGGCGGGGAACAGGTTCCCGTGACCGTCCTTGATGTTATAACCCTTTTCGGTGATCGTCAGGGAGGCCATCTTCAGCGAGGGCGCACGGAAAGCAGCCTTGAGCTGTTCCCAGTCCTCGGTGCCGCGGTTCATGCCGAGACTGCGGACGACGCTGCCGACGATCGTCTTCTGGATACGTCCGTCCGCGCACAGCGTGGCGGCGACGCACAGATTGTCGAACGGACGGTATGCTGCGTCGAGGATCTCCGCGTCAAAGCCTTCGGCAACGGTGATGCCGGTGTCGGCAAGACCTTCGTTAAGCAGCTGCTGATCGAGCGAAGCGATGAATGCGCGGAAGATGTTGCCTGCGCCGAAGTGGATCCATTCCGGACGTGCTTCGGTGTTCTTCGTGACTGCCTCACGGTCGAACGTCGGCAGGGCATAACCCTTCTGCTCGAGCTCGGCACGGTTGGCGTTGATAGATGCGTTGGTAAGCTTCATGCGATTGCTCCTTTGATCGATTCGGGTTCAGATGGACAGTTCTGCGGTCAGGTAGCGGACGTGCTTGCCAATGTGACGGACCAGCGCTGCATAGTACTCCTCTTCATGCTCGGCCATCGTGCGGAAGAACTCCTCGCGGAACCAGGGCTGCTCGAGCAGCATGCCGTATGCGATATGGACCGTCTGACGGGATGCCGGCATGTTCATGTACTCGGCAAGGTATGCATCGTTCTGCAGATCGATGTTCGGAATGTCCGCAACCTTGGTCGAAACGTGATAGTAACGCTCGGCTTCCGGACGATGCTCAATCGAGAACTTGTGCGCTTTGCGGTACAGATCCGGGTTTACCTCGGAGACGACGCGCATCGCTTCGAGCCAGCTTGTGCCGGCGGTCTTGACATGGACATGTCCCTTTGTGACGCGGGCGACGGTGGAGAACACCGCGAACTTGTCGGAACCCGAATGCAGGGACAGCTTGTAGCCGAAGAAGTCCGCGATCTTCTGATGAACTTCGAAGTCACGCGCGAAGTCGTTCAGGTTGCCGGCATACTCGATGCCCTTTTCGAACGAACCGGAGAAGTGCGGCGCGCAGGAGATCGGCGTGATGCCGACGTTGTGCAGCTCGTTTCCGATCACAAAGTGCTCGGTCGGGGTAGTGATCGTCAGCGTTTCATCGATCGAAAGCTCGAAATCGACCTCGACGGTCTTGATCTCGTCGATGTAGCGGAAGCAGTCGATAGCATGCGCAATGCCGTCCCAGAACACCACGACGACGCGGCGCAGCTCGTCCTCATCCATGTGACCGACGATCGGCAGTTCCTTGTTGAGGTAGGTCTCCTCATAGTGCTTGCGAACGTTTTCGGGAAGCGCAGCATACATTTCGTTGATCTTCTCGATCGGGTAGGTCGCGGCCTTCTGGTCGATGTGCTCGGAGCAGTCGAGCGTGACCATCGTGCAGCCGGATTCGAGCGCATACTTGATCTCTTCCTTGGTTTTGAGGTGATCGCCGTCGGCGCCGAAGCCCTTCTTATAGCCTTCCTGGAACACGTTGAACGTTGCCGCGCTGATGACGTCGGTAAACGTGCGGTGCGTCAGGTTCAGTTCGCGGATCGACTGCTGCGCAAAGACAGGATAAATGTCATGACCGGCAAGCGCGCGGATGTGACCGGCGGTCGCAAGACCGAGACGGTCGCCGAGACCCATCGTGAACTGATGACCCCTGTGACTCTTGGGCTTGGTGTAGGGGAACAGCGTCTGGAGCGCCTTTGCATTTTCATTGGTCAGCGGGCAGAGCTTCAGTTCGCCTTCCTGCTCACCCGTGAACAGGTCGCTCTTCTCACCGGCAACGGCCAGATACTTCACCAGATCCTTGCGGACGGTCGCGACGACGGTGTTCTCCGCCTCGTCCACGGAACGCTCATACACGTACAGGTTCGTCTGCGCCAGAAGTGCGCGGAATGCATCAACAGTCATTTTTCATTCTTCTCCTTTATATAGATTTTCGAGAATCGGTGGCGGAATCGCGTGTTCCACCTGATATATTACAAGTATATCACCATTTATCGGTTTGTCAAATACATATCGCATTTTTCTTTCGTTTTTTTCCTATATATTATTTATTTTTTCAAAAACCGTTTTTACCTGTTGCAATTCCGGTATATCAGTGATATACTACAGAGGAACATACGCGGAGCAGGTCCGCGAACGCACTTCCCGCTAACCATTTTTGAAAAGGAGAAAGAACAAGTATCATGAAGCCGTTTATGGACAAAGACTTTCTGCTGAGCACGGATACGGCCAAAACCCTGTATCACGAGCATGCGGCAAAGATGCCGATCATCGACTATCATTGCCACATCAACCCGATGGAAATTGCACTCGACAAGCAGTACAAGACGATCACCGAGATCTGGCTCGGCGGCAAGATGGAGGACGGAAGCTACTTCGGCGATCATTACAAGTGGCGTCTGATGCGCTCCAACGGCGTTCCGGAACAGCTGGTCACCGGCGACGCGGATCCCGAGGACAAGTTCGTTGCATGGGCGCGCACGCTCCCGAACGCGATCGGCAATCCTCTGTATCACTGGACCAATCTGGAACTGCAGCGCTACTTCGGCGTGACCGAAGCGCTGAATGAGAAAAACGCCCGTGAGATCTACCGGCATTGCAACGAGATCCTCGCAACGAAGGAAATGTCCGTTCGCGGCATCATTGAAAAGAGCAATGTCAAGCTCATTTGCACGACGGACGATCCGATCGACACGTTGAAGCCGCATGAGCTGATCAAGGCCGATCCGACCTGCAAGGTCAAGGTGCTGCCGGCGTTCCGTCCCGACAAGGCGATGCGGATCGACAAGCCGGAGTTTGCGGGCTACATGGACAAACTCGAGGCCGTTTCGGGCGTGAAGATCGACAGCATGGAAGCGCTGCGCAAGGCGATGCTGAACCGGATCGATTACTTCGAGGCGCACGGCTGCCGCGTTTCCGACCATGCACTGGACAATACGCTGTGCGAGATCGCGACCGAGAGCGAGCTCGACGAGATCCTGCGCAAGGGCCGCTCCGGCGAACCGGTTACCCAGCGGGAGTACGAAGCGTTCCACACTGCATTGCTGCTGTGCTGCGCCAAGGCGTATGCCGAGAAGCAGTGGGTCATGCAGCTGCACTTCGGCTGCCTGCGCAACAATTCGACGAAGTATTACAAGCTTCTCGGCGCCGACACCGGCTTCGATTCGATGAACGACGGCACGACTGCACAGAACCTTGCGAAGTTCCTTGATCTGCTCGAGAGCGCGGGCGCTTTGCCGCGCACGATCCTGTATTCGCTCAATCCTGCGGACAACGGCGTGATCGCGACGGTCATGGGCGGCTTCCAGACGAATGCGGAAGTCCCCGGCAAGATCCAGATCGGCAGCGCGTGGTGGTTCAACGATCACAAGTACGGCATGGAACAGCAGATGACCGATCTGATGAACCTCGGCGTGATCGGCAACTTCGTCGGCATGCTGACCGACAGCAGAAGCTATCTCAGCTATACGCGTCATGAGTACTTCCGCCGAATCCTGTGCAACAAATTCGGCGCGATCGTCGAAAACGGCGAGTACCCGGCCGACTTCGATACGCTCGGCAGAATCGTTGAGAACATCAGCTATAACAACACGCTGCGGTATTTCCGCTTTGATGAAGTAATCGACTGAATTATCTTTTAGGGAGGAAAGCATGAAAAAGTACGCATTGGTCGTTCCGACCAGCATGGGCGTCCGCATCACGCCCGCAACCCGTCAACCCGTCCACATCAGCCATGAGTTCTACATGCAGGCGACGAGCGCTGAGACCAACGTTGCGACCGTTCCGGCCTCGCTCGGTCTGCCGGTCAAGGTTCTGACCACATTCGTCGAAGGTTCCCCGATCGCCGCATTCATCAAGGCGGACCTCAGATCCCGCAACATGGAATATGAGGGCAAGGATGTCCCGCAGGGCGGCCCCTGGGGCTATCGTCATCAGTTCAACATCGCGGATTCGGGCTTCGGCCTCCGTGGACCGCGCGTCCACAACGACCGCGCCGGTGAAGTCGGCTGCACGCTGAACGTCAAGGATTTTGATCTTGAGCGTATTTTCGGCGAAGAGGGCGTTGAGATCCTGCATCTGTCGGGTCTGATCGCCGCGCTGTCCCATGAAACCAGTGTGTTCTGCCTCGAGCTTGCCCGCGCCGCAAAGAAGTACGGCACGAAGATCTCGTTCGACCTCAACTACCGCGCTTCGTTCTGGAAGGGACGTGAGGAGGAGCTTTCCGCCGCGTTCAAGGAGATCGCTTCGATCGCAGACATCCTGGTCGGCAACGAAGAGGACTTCCAGCTCTCGCTCGGCATCAAGGGGCCCGAGGCGGGCGGCAAGGACCTTGCTTCCAAGATCGACAGCTTCAAGGAGATGATCCTTGAGGTTCGCAAGCAGTACCCCGATGTGCAGGTGTTTGCAACGACGCTGCGTCAGGTCGTCAGCGCGAACGAGCATCTGTGGGGCGCTCTGCTGCTGAAGGACAACGAGTGGGTCGTGGCCGAGCCGCGTCCGATTCAGGTGCTCGACCGCATCGGCGGCGGCGACGGCTTTGTCGGCGGCCTGCTGTACGGCTTGCTCAAGGGCTGGAGCGGCGAAGACTGTCTGCACTTCGGCTGGGCGACCGGCGCACTCGCAGCAACGATGATCAACGACTATGCACAGCCGGCCGATGAGGAGCAGGTCTGGGCGGTCTGGAGCGGCAATGCCCGCGTCAAGCGGTAAGAAACATATTTCAAATTTTTCAAAAGGAGAAACATCATGAAAGCTGATATCGGTCTGATCGGCCTCGCAGTTATGGGCGAGAACCTCGTTATGAACATGGAATCCAAGGGCTTCACGGTTGCGGTTTACAATCGCACCACGTCGAAGGTCACGAACTTCGTCGAAGGCAGAGCCAAGGGAAAGAACATCATCGGCACCTATTCGCTCGCAGAGCTTGCAGCTTCCCTGAAGAAGCCGCGCCGCGTCATGATGATGGTCAAAGCGGGCAAGCCTGTTGATGATTTCATCGAAGCGCTCCTCGGCGTGCTCGAACCCGGCGACATCATCATCGACGGCGGTAACTCGCACTTCCCGGACACGATGCGCAGAACGCAGTATGTCGAGAGCAAGGGCCTGCTGTACATCGGCACCGGCGTTTCCGGCGGTGAAGAAGGCGCTCTGCACGGTCCGAGCATGATGCCCGGCGGTTCGCCTGCGGCATGGCCGTATGTCAAGGACGTGTTCCAGGCGATCTGCGCCAAGGTCGAAGACGGTTCTCCGTGCTGCGACTGGGTCGGCGAGAATGGCGCAGGCCACTTTGTCAAAATGGTTCACAACGGCATCGAATACGGCGACATGCAGCTGATCTGCGAAGCGTATCAGCTGATGCGCGACGGCCTCGGCATGAGCGCGGACGAGATGCACGAAGTCTTCACCGAGTGGAACAAGACCGAGCTGGACAGCTACCTGATCGAGATCACGCGCGACATTCTTGCGTACAAGGATACCGACGGCGAACCGATCGTCAATAAGATTCTCGACACTGCAGGCCAGAAGGGCACCGGCAAGTGGACCGCCATCGCCGCTCTGGACGAGGGCGTACCGCTGACGCTGATCGGCGAAGCCGTCTTCTCCCGCTGCCTGTCGGCTATGAAGGAAGAGCGCGTCGAAGCTTCCAAGGCGTTCCCGAAGGGCGACACCAAAATCGACACCGATCGCAAGGCATTCATCGAGGACATCCGCAAGGCGCTGTATGCGTCCAAGATCATCTCCTATGCGCAGGGCTACACGCTGATGCGTGCGGCGGCCAAGTCCTACGGCTGGAATCTGAACTACGGCGGCATCGCGCTGATGTGGCGCGGCGGCTGCATCATTCGTTCGGTCTTCCTCGGCAAGATTAAGGAAGCCTATGACAAGAATCCGAACCTCGAGAACCTGCTGCTCGATCCGTACTTCGGCGAGACGATCAGGGGACTCGTTCCTGCGTGGCGCAACGTCGTCGCGGAAGCGGTCCGTCACGGCATCCCGATGCCCGCGTTCTCCTCGGCATTGGCCTACTTTGACGGCTATACGACCGAGAAGCTCCCGGCGAACCTGCTGCAGGCACAGCGCGACTACTTCGGTGCGCACACCTATGAGCGCCTCGACAGCCCGCGCGGCGAGTTCTTCCACACGAACTGGACGGGTCACGGCGGCAACACCTCCGCTTCGACCTACACGGCGTAAGAGGAATTGCGATGGAACTGTTTTATCGTGCATCAAACGATAACGGACTGAGCCGCGACGAAATCCGCGCGGCTCTTTGCCGTTCTTTGGAAGGCAGAACGCCGAAGAAGGTCCTGCTGCTTCCGCCGGACTATACGCGCTATCACTCGAATGCCGGCTTTATTGCAAACACGTACTATCATCTGCTGACCGAACAGGGCGCAGAGGTTGACGTAATGCCTGCGCTTGGCTCGCACCGCGCGGTGACGGAGGAGGAGGCAGCCGATATGTTCGGCGATATCCCGTTCGACCGGTTTCTCGTGCACAACTGGCGCACCGAGGTCGTCCGTCTGGGCGAGGTTTCGGGCGAATACCTGTCTGAGATTTCCGATGGGCTCTGGAAGGATCCCGTCAGCGTCGAAGTCAACAGGAAGGTCATGGATCCGTCGTATGATTTGATCCTTTCGATCGGGCAGGTCGTCCCGCATGAGGTCATCGGCATGGCGAATCATGCGAAGAACCTGTTCGTCGGCGTCGGCGGCAGCGACATGATTAACAAGTCCCACATGGTCGGCGCTGTTTACGGCATGGAACGCATGATGGGACGCGACTTTACACCGGTCCGCAAGCTGTTTGACTATGCGCTGAACAAATACCTTGGCGATCGTCCGATCGTGTTTGCCCTGACCGTGACGACCGCGCCGGGCGGTGTGATTCATACGCACGGCCTGTTCATCGGCGATACGCGCAAGGTTCTCGAAGAGGCCGTTGCGCTTGCGCAGGAGAAGAACATCGATTTTGTTGAGCACGGCATCAAAAAATGCGTCGTCTACCTCGATCCGAAGGAATTCCAATCCACGTGGCTCGGCAACAAGGCGGTTTACCGCACCCGTATGGCGGTTGCCGACGACGGCGATCTGATCATCCTCGCACCGGGCATCACGCATTTCGGCGAAGATGCACAGATTGATAAGCTGATCCGCAAGTACGGTTACTGCGGGCGTCTGAACGTTCTGAAGCTGTTCCGGGAGAATGAGGATCTGCAGGAGAACATGGGCGCTGCTGCGCATTTGATCCACGGTTCGTCCGATGGACGGTTTCGCATCACCTACGCGGTCCGTCCGCACATGCCCAAGGAAGACATCGAAGGGGTCAATTTCATCTGGGCAGATTACGACGAGATGGTAAAGCGCTACGACCCTGCAAAACTGCAGTACGGTTACAACACATTGCCGGACGGGGAAGAGATCTTCTTCATCCCGAATCCCGCGCTCGGCCTTTGGATCAACCGCGAACGCTTCTCCGAGTAATCATCAATCCTAACAATCAGCAAAAGCACAGGCACGGTCCTGTGCTTTTTTGTCTGTAAGCAAGAACGAAAATAGGCCATGGGAAGACAGATTTGTAAAGAAATCCGATTCGTTTTATGCAGATAGCGAATTACGAATCGACTACATAGCGGGAGCGGTCAAAAGAAATCGCCATAAGATGATTAACGAAAAGATATCAGAAACGATTCAATTTGCATGATTCACCAAATATATGAATAGAATATAAATAAATAAAAAACATATAGTTAACATGCTATATATAAAATGAATATTTTATGAACAAAGGATTTCACAGCAATGAACAAACCGAAAACAAAATATGAACACTCGTTTTTCTCCCGAAAAAACAGACGGTCCGAAAAGACGTGACAGAGCAGAGTTGCTGAGAGGAGAATCGTTTCGATCCGTTTTCAATCAACAGAACCAGAGAGATGAACGATAAACACACTGCTGCATGTCGTTCTGCCTTATTGAGATGATTGGATATCTATACATAATCGATCGATTATGT
>CADAQS010000066.1 GCA_902790115.1 uncultured Eubacteriales bacterium
CGCAAGGATCAAATCCTCCTCGCGGATTCCTATGCCCGTTGCGTACGGCGACAGCAAAAGCCGATTTCCGTCCGGTTTTTCGATCCCATGCTGCAAAAAGAGCCTCCGGATCGATTCGTCCAAAGCAAACGGCTTCGGCTTCGGCGTTTCATCAAAAACGCGCGCGGGGCGCTTTGCAAGGCTTTTCGAAGAAACCCTCCCGGCAGGACGCGCCGTCGGTTCCGCCGAAAACGCCGCCTCCTTTACGGGCGTTTGCTCCGGCAGAAAACCAACCGAAGCGTTTGCCGGCAAGCGATCGCTCTGTACCGTCTCGAGGATCGTCGTCTCCTTCACGAAAGTGGATTTTGACTCCGGTACGGAAGCCTTCCCGCTGTACGATGCAAGCGCAAGTGCCGACAGGATCAGCACGGACGCAGAAAAAGTGCCGAGATTTCGGATGGCCCGCTCCTTTCCAAGCGGGCCGCACCCGCTTACAGAATGTATTTATGAATGTTGTCCTCGCTCCACTCGGCGGACAGATGCGCATCCACATAGTCGCCGTCAATCACGACGTCGATCATCGGGTGCTGTCCGTTCGCGTTGAAGGAGATATCATTCAACAGATTCTCCATAACTGTATGCAGGCGGCGTGCGCCGATATTCTCATTTTGTTCGTTTGCTCGATAGGCAAACTTGGCAATCTCTTTGAGCGCGTCCTCGGTAAACGACAGATTCACGTGATCGGGACGCAGCAGCGCGGCGTACTGCTTGGTCACCGCGTTGTCGGGCTGGGTCAGGATGTTGTAAAAATCCTCCTCGGTCAGGTCCTTGAGCGTCACCCGGATCGGGAAACGGCCCTGCAGTTCGGGGATCAGATCGCTGACTTTCGAGACGTGAAACGCGCCGGCGCCGATGAACAGGATGAAATCCGTCTTGATCGGTCCGTACTTGGTCGAAACGGTCGTGCCCTCGACGATCGGCAGGATGTCGCGCTGCACACCCTCGCGCGAGACATCCGCCCCGCCGCGGTTCGCTGCGCCTGCGATCTTGTCGATCTCATCCAGAAAGATGATGCCGTTCTGTTCGGCGTTCAAAAGCGCCATGCGGTTGACGTCATCCATGTCGATGCGCTTTTCGCTTTCCTGCTGCAGCAGAATCGGACGCGCCTGCGACACCGGCATCTTCTTGAGCTTATGTTTTTTGGGCAGCATATCGCCGAGCACCGAGCCGAGATCCATATCCACGCCCATCGCAAGGATCGGGCCGGAGGCGCTCTCCTCGACTTCGATCTCGATGATCTCGTTTTCGAGCTGTCCCGCGCGCAGCCGAGCAAGCGTCTGTTCGCGCAGCGTGCGGTGCTTTTCCTGTTCCTCCTCCGTGAGCTTCGGCTCCTCCGCCGGCTGAGACGGGCCTGCGCCGAGCAGGTATTGGAGCGGGTTGACCGGCTGCCGCTGCTTTTTGGCGTTCGGGAGCAGCAGTTCCACGATACGCGCCTCGGTCGCCGCCTCCGCCGCGGGTTTGACCTCGTTCATGCGGAGGTTCTTGGTCAGGCGGATCGATTCCTCGACGAGGTCGCGGATCATGCTTTCCACGTCCTTGCCGACGTAGCCGACCTCGGTAAACTTGGTCGCCTCAACCTTGATAAACGGCGCATCGACGAGCTTGGCCAGCCGCCGCGCGATCTCGGTTTTGCCGACGCCGGTCGGCCCGAGCATGATAATGTTTTTCGGCGTAATCTCCTCGCGGAGCTCCTCCGAAAGGCAGGAACGGCGGTAGCGGTTGCGCAGCGCGATCGCAACTGCCCGCTTGGCCTCGTCCTGTCCGATGATATAGCGGTCGAGCGCGTCGACGATCTGTTTCGGGGTCATCATGCGTTTATACCTCCTCCACCGTCAGGTTGCCGTTCGTAAAGATGCAGATCTCCCCGGCGATTCTCAAGCCTTTTTCCGCAATCTCGCGCGCGGACAGTTCGGTGTTCTGCAGCAGTGCCTTTGCCGCGGCAAGCGCATACAATCCGCCGGAGCCGATTGCCGCCACGCCGTCGTCCGGCTCGATGACCTCGCCGGTGCCCGAAATGACGAGCAGGCTCTCTTGATCCGCGACGATCATCATCGCCTCGAGCTTGCGCATGACCTTGTCGTTGCGCCAGTCCTGCGCCAGCGCGATCGCTGCGCGCGCGAGCGAACCTCCGTACATCTGCAGCTTTTCCTCAAACCGGTCGCACAGGCTGAACGCGTCAGCGACCGATCCCGCAAACCCGACGACCACACGGTCGTGATACAGCCGGCGAACCTTCTTTGCCGTTGCCTTCATAACCGCCTGCTCGCCCATCGTGACCTGTCCGTCGCCGCAGACCGCGGTCTGCCCGTTGCGCCGGACTGCCAGAATCGTAGTGCCTCGTAATTCCATACGTTCCTCCGAAAAATCAATCCAGTTGTATCGTTCCGATCCGTTCGAGCGAGCGCTCCGCAATTTTATGATAACGCTCCTGCTTGTTCCGGATCCGTTCGGGATAGCCGTCCATAATGCCGAACGTGACGTTCATCGGCTGGAAATCGCCGCCGTTGTATTCAGCAACGTAGTGGCCGAGCGCGCCGATCGCGGTCTCAGCCGTAAAATCAATCGCAGGCTTTCCGGATAACTTTCGCGCAAGGTGCACGCCCGCCGAAAAGCCGCTTGCCGCCGACTCCACATACCCTTCCACGCCGGTCATCTGTCCCGCGAAGAACAGCAGCGGGTCGCTGCGCAGCGAAAAGTCACAGTTTAACAGCTTCGGGCTGTTCAAAAACGTGTTGCGGTGCATAACGCCGTAGCGCACAAACTCCGCATGCGCAAGCCCCGGGATCATGCCGAACACGCGCTTCTGTTCGCCGAACTTCAGGTTCGTCTGGAACCCGACGATGTTGTACAGCGTGTCCTCGGCGTTGTCCCGCCGCAGCTGCACGACCGCGAACGGCCGCTTTCCGTCGATTTCCAGACCGACCGGCTTCATCGGCCCGTACGCAAGCGTCAGCTCGCCGCGCTTTGCCATGACTTCGACCGGCATGCAGCCTTCGAACACACGCGGCGTCTCGAAGCTGTGCAGCGGAGCGGTCTCCGCGCTGATCAGCGCACGATAAAAAGCAAAATACTCATCGCGCGTCATCGGGCAGTTCAGATAATCCTCGCCGCGTCCGTAGCGCGACGCCGAATAGACCTTGCTGAAATCCAGCGATTCCTTCGTGACGATCGGCGCCGCCGCATCGTAAAAGTGCAGCGAGACCCCGAGCCGCCGCTCGATCGCCTCCGACAGCGCATCGCTCGTCAGCGGTCCGCTTGCCACGATGCACGGCGCGTCGGGAAGATCGGTGATCTCCTCATGCACGACGGTCAGGTTCGGGAACGCCCGAAGCCGCCGCGTCACAAGCGCCGAAAACCCGTCGCGATCCACCGCCAGCGCTCCGCCCGCCGGAACACGCGTTTCGTCTGCGCACGAAAGGATCAGCGAATCGAGCCTGCGGAGCTCCTCCTTCAGCAGTCCCACCGCGTTTTCGATGCGGTCGGACCGGAGCGAGTTCGAGCAGACCAGTTCCGCAAAGTTCTCCGTTTTGTGCGCCGGCGAGAATTTAACGGGCTTCATCTCGTACAGCGTAACGGCAAATCCGCGCTTGAGGAGCTGATACGCCGCTTCCGACCCGGCAAGTCCCGCGCCGACGACGGTCACATTATTTGTCATCTTCTTTTTTCGTCTTTCTGTGGACGTAGCCGCACTTCGGATCGGAGCAGGCGATGAACGTCCCGTTCGTGCCGCGCTTCTGCACCATGATGCTGCCGCATTTCGGGCACTTCATGTTGACCGGCAGATAGCCGCTGATAAAATCGCACTCAGGATAGCGCTCGCAGCCGTAGAACGACTTGCCCTTCTTGCTGCGCCGCTTGATCAGCGCCGCGCCGCACTTCGGGCAGGGCACGTCGATCTTTTCGATGATCGGCTTCGTGTTGCGGCAGGTCGGAAAGTTCGGGCACGCCAGAAACCGTCCGAAGCGTCCGTTCTTGTAGACCATCATCGCGCCGCACTTGTCGCAGACGACGTCGCTGACCTCGTCCGGGATCTTGACCTTTTCGACCTCGGCGTCTGCCTTTTCGACGGTCTTTAAGAACGGGGCGTAGAAGTTCGCCATCAACTTGGTCCAGTCAAGCTTGCCCTCTTCGACCTCGTCGAGCTCCTCCTCCATGTTCGCGGTGAACGCGATATCCACGATGTCCGGGAAGCTCTTCTTCATCAGATTCGTCACAATGAAGCCGAGATCGGTCGGAACGAGCAGCTTCTTGTCGCGCGCGACATAGCCGCGGTCGATGACCGTCGAGATCGTCGGCGCGTAGGTCGAAGGCCGTCCGATCCCCTTCTCCTCGAGCGTACGGACGAGCGTCGCCTCGGTATAGCGGGCAGGCGGCTGCGTGAACTTCTGCTGCGCGTCGATCGCCTTTGCCGAAAATGCATCGCCCTCATGAATGACCGGCAGCGCGACCTCGTCCTCGGCGTCGTCGCGGCTTTCGGTATACACTGCCGTGTAGCCGTCGAACAGCATCCGGGTGCCGGACGCCTTGAACGTCGCACCGTTCGCATCGAACGTGACCTGCGTCACATTCTGTACGGCTTCGCTCATCTGGCTTGCGAGGAAGCGCTCGTAGATCAGTTTGTAAAGCTTATACTGATCGGAGCTCAAAAAAGCTTTCAGCGTCTTCGGCTCATTGTGGATATCGGTCGGACGGATCGCCTCATGCGCGTCCTGCGCACCGCGGCGGCCGCGGTAGATGTTCGGCTTTTCCGGCGCATACTTTTCGCCGAAGGTCTCGAGGATGTAGGTCTTTGCGGCGTCCTGCGCTTCCGTCGCGATGCGGACGGAGTCGGTACGAATGTACGAAATCAGACCGACCGGACCGCGCTTGCCGAGCTCGACGCCCTCGTACAGCTGCTGCGCGACCATCATCGTGCGCTTGGTCGTAAAGCCAAGCTTGCGCGACGCATCCTGCTGCAGACCGGACGTCGTAAACGGTGCCGGCGCATGCTTGCGCTTCTCGCCGGTCCTGCACTCGGTCACGGCAAATTGCGCCTTCTCGACGCGCGCCCTGATCGACTGTGCCTCTTCTTCCGTGTGCACGTCCTGTTTTTTGCCCTGCTCGCCGTAGTAGCGCGCTTCGAACGGCTTCGAGCCGTTCAGCTTCGCCGTGATGGTCCAGTATTCCTCGGGACGGAACTCGTTGATCTCCTCCTCGCGGTCACAGATGATACGCGTCGCCACCGACTGCACGCGGCCCGCGGACAGGCCTTTCTGCACCTTGTGCCAGAGGATGGGGCTGATCTTGTAGCCGACGAGCCGGTCGAGCACGCGGCGCGCCTGCTGCGCGTCGACGAGATCCATGTTGATCGTCCGCGGCTTTTTGATCGAATTCTTGACCGCGTTCGCCGTGATCTCGTTGAACTCGATCCGGCATTTTTCCTTGACGTCCAGATTGAGGATCTGCGCAAGATGCCAGGAAATCGCCTCTCCCTCGCGGTCAGGGTCCGTTGCGAGCAGCACGCGGTTGGCATCCTTGGCCTCCCGGCGAATCGTTTCGAGCACGTCGCCTCTGCCGCGCAGCGTGATATATTTGGGCGCGAAGTTCTTCTCCGGATCGACGCCGAGCGACGATTTGGGAAGATCGCGCACATGACCGTTCGATGCGACGACCTTGTACTTGTTGCCTAAAAACTTACCGATGGTTTTCGCCTTCGCGGGCGACTCCACGATGACCAGCGTATCCGCCATAGTGATTCTCCTTTGTGTCTCCGTGTGTTCCGTGACGCCTCAGCGGGCGTCGTTTTCCGGGGTGTCCGCGTCGAATGTTACGACCGTATGGATCGTGTCGAGCGCATAGACCCGGCCCGGCAGCTGCTTTATTATTTCCGAAAATTGCAGTTCTGTCAAGGCTGAATTGATTTCCGCCGGCGTCGCGTCGATCCAGTCCAGCAGATCGTCGGCGCTCTTTTCGCCCTGCAGCATCGCCATATAGATCTCCTGTCCGGTCTCGGACAGACTGGAAAACGGCACGCGCTTCGCATTGGGGTTCAGCGTTCCGTCCTCTTCCTGCGTATACGCCGAAAACTCCGCGAGCACATCCTGCACGTTCGTCACGGGCTTTGCCGCGCCCTGCACGATCAGCCGGTTCGTCCCGATGCTGTACAGATCCGTAATCCTTCCCGGCACCGCGAACACCTCTCTGCCCTGCTCATGCGCATGCTCGACCGTAAGGGACGTGCCGCTGCGCTCGCCCGCCTCGATCACGACGACCCCGCGCGACAGACCGGACAGGATCCTGTTCCGCATCGGGAACACGTGCTTTTGCGGAACGGTTTTGGGCAGAAACTCGGTCATCAGGCATCCGCGCTCGATGACCTCGTTGTACAGCTTCTCGTTGCCCTGCGGATAGACCTGATCGATCCCGCACGGCAGCACGCCGATGACCGGACAGTCCGAAATCGTGCAGTCAAGCGCGCCCCACGCCGCAAACGAATCGATGCCGGCAGCGAGCCCGGTCACGACCGTCGCGCCGTGCTCCGCGAGCTGTCTTCCGAACAGCAGCGCGACCTCCTTGCCGTAATCGGTCATGCTGCGCGATCCGACGACCGCAATCGGCAGCGGCAGATCCGCGTGCATTGTGCCTTTATAGAACAATACGGACGGCGGATTCTCGGTCTCGGCAAGCAGCGTCGGATAATCATCCGATTCCGGCGTCGTGATACCCACGCCGTTGCGTTCCATCCAGCCGGTGTAGCGATCCAGAAACTGATCCTCGCTTGCCGTAAGCAGGCGGTTTTTCACCGACTCCGAGATGCCGCCGAACGGCTCCAGATTCCGGTGCCGCACCGCGAGGTACGCTTCCTCGATGTCGTCGAACCGCTGCAGGAGCGCATAAAACAGGCGTGGATTGTGTTCGGTTGCGTAGTTCAGCCACAACCAGAGCCGTTGATCGTCCGTCATAGGTTCCCTCCTCTGTGGGGATCAAACTCAAAGATTTTTCAGAAGATCCATGCTGCGGTACTGGATCGCCTCGGCATAGTGCTGCGGCAGGATCGTTTCGCTGCCGTCAAGATCCGCGATCGTGCGCGCCACCTTCAGTACCCGCTGATATGCCCGCGCCGAAAGCTGCAGCTTCTGATATGCCTCGCGCAGCATGCGTTCCGATTCGCCTGCCGGACTGCAATAACGTTTGATCAGCGCGCTGTTCATCTGCGCGTTCGTCCGGATGCCGTCAGACTTGAACCGCTCCGCCTGCATCGAACGCGCCTGCACGACGCGGGCGCGGATCGTCTCGCTTGACTCGGCAGGTCTGCGATCGGTGATCTCACGGTAGCCGACCTCGGTCATCTCAATGTGCAGATCGATGCGGTCGAGCAGCGGTCCGGAGATCCGGCTTGCATACCGTCGGATCGCCGTCTGCGTGCAGGTGCAGGGTTTGGTGCGCGAACCGCGGTTGCCGCACGGACACGGGTTCATCGCCGCGATCAGCATAAACCGTGCGGGATACGTCGCGGTCGCCGCCGCGCGCGAGACCGTTACCTCGCCGTCCTCAAGCGGCTGCCGGAGCGATTCAAGCACGTCGCGCGCAAACTCCGGAAACTCGTCCAAAAACAGCACGCCGTTGTGCGCAAGGCTGATCTCGCCCGGCATCGCCTTTGTTCCGCCTCCGATCAGCGCTGACGCGCTTGCGCCGTGATGCGGCGCGCGAAACGGCCGGGTCGTGATCAGACCCTGCGTTCCCTTCATCGCGCCCGTGACCGAGTGGATCTTGGTCACCTCGAGCGCTTCTTCAAACGTCATTTCGGGCAGAATGGACGGGATCGCGCGCGCCAGCATCGTCTTGCCGGAGCCGGGCGTTCCGCATAGCAGCATGTTGTGCGCGCCTGCCACCGCAACCTCTGCGGCACGCTTTGCCGCCGTCTGCCCCTTGATTTCGGAAAAGTCGAACACCGCCTGCCCGTGCTCGCCAAAAAAGCGTTGCGTCGGCATCGGTTCGATCTGTGATTCGCCGCGCAAAAAACCGAGCAGTTCGGCAAGCGACCCGACCGGGAATACGCGCGCGCCCTCGATATACGCCGCCTCCGCGGCATTCTCCTTCGGCACGAAAAACGCGCTGTAGCCGTTGTGGTACGCGTCGATCAGCATCGGCAGGACGCCGCTGACCGGACGCACGGTTCCGTCGAGCGCGAGTTCGCCGAGCACGATCGCGTCCTGGGGCAACGGCTTGAGCAATCCCGACGCGATCAGCACCGCCAGCGCGATCGGCAGGTCGTAGAGCGTGCCCTCTTTGCGCTGATCGGCCGGAGCGAGGTTGACCGTGATGTGCGCGACCGGATACGGCGCACCGGAATGCCGGATCGCCGCCCGCACGCGTTCACGTGATTCCTTGACCGCCGCATCGGGCAGTCCGACGGTTTCATAGCCCGGCATGCCGTTGACCACGTCGGCTTCGACCGTCACCAAAAACCCGTTCAGACCGGCCAGTCCGTAGCTCAAAACCTTTGCCAGCATGTTGTCCCCTCCTCCATGCGCCGCAACTTTGTTTGAAAAGCTTTACGCCTCCGGATCGGAAGCGGGTGCGTCGTCCTCCTTCCGCTTTCCGAACACGAACCGTTTGTTGCCTGCGAAATTAACGAGCATGCAGATGCCCGTGGACAGCACCGTGCAGAAGAATTCGCCGGTAATGATCCGTCCGAACGCCGTCCCGCCGGTCAGATTTGTCCACCATGCCGCAACGCCGAACACGTCGCGCAGCAGATACATCAGCAGCAGCGACAGGCCGAGCGTCACCAGATTGACCGCAAGGAACGAGCCGATTTCGCGCGCGTCGCGGCGCCGCTGACTGCGGAACGTCCAGCTGCTGTTCAGCACGTAGCTGTTGACGATGCCGCATCCGTAACCGACGACCTTCGGAATGTAATAGGTCAGAAGCAGCGACCCGAAGATCGCGCCGAACCCCCACTGCAGAAGCCTTGTCACGATCAGATCGACCAGCGAGTTCGACGCGCCGACGATCACAAACCGGATCAGCTGTCCGAAACTCTTTTTCTCAAACGCCGACATAATACACCTTTCCGAACACGGTCAGAACGTGTTCAATGAATCCCGCATACCCCCACGAGCACGGCAGTCCGGAGATCGCCGGATACATCAGCACGAAGAACACCGCGGCGGCGCCGAGCCAGACCCACTTGAGCGGACGAAGCCGCGGGAAGCGCTGCTCGGCATAGTACAGCAGTGCGACCGCCGCGAGCAGCATGAACGGGATCGTCGAGAAGTAGTGGTACAGGAACACGCAGCGGGTAACGAGCGCCCACGGCAGCAGTCCCGACAGGATTCCGACAAAGATCACCCAAAATCCCTTGTTTTTGCGGCATTCGGGATTTTGGAACCATTCGACCATCATCAGTACCGCGCCGAACGCGCTGACGTACCATACCGCGGGATTGCCGGTCGAGGAGATGTTCGACAGCTTGCCGTCCGGATACGACGCGTAGAACCAGACCGACTTTTCGGCGAGCGGCCACTGGTACCAGATCGACTGACACGGATGCGTCGCGTCGAGGCCGGAGTGATAGCGGTACATCGAAAGCTGCTTGTCCCAAAGGCATCGAAGCTGTTCGACCAGCGTCACGCGGTTCTCCGAAAGGAAGAAGCTGTACGAACTCAG
>CADAQS010000067.1 GCA_902790115.1 uncultured Eubacteriales bacterium
CCCTATCTGATGGGCGAAAAGCATCCGATGGGCACCCGGTTGTGCGACGTTCAGAAGTGCGTCCGCACCGGCGACATCGATGAGGTCGGCGACACCTCGCACTGCACTTTCTTCGAGATGCTCGGCAACTGGTCCCTCGGCGATTACTTTAAGAAAGAAAGCATTGCCTACTCCTGGGAGTTCCTGACCGATGAGAAATGGCTCGGCATTCCGAAGGATAAGCTGTTCTTCACCTGCTTTGAGGGTGACAAGGACGCGCCGCGCGACACGGTTGCGCATGATCGCTGGGTTGAGATGGGCGTCGATCCGTCGCACATCGTTTATCTGCCGAAGAAGCACAACTGGTGGGGGCCCGCCGGTCAGACCGGTCCCTGCGGTCCCGATACCGAGATCTTCTACGACACCGGTGCAGAGCCCTGCGGTCCCGACTGCAAAGCCGGCTGCGACTGCCACAAGTACCTCGAGATCTGGAACAACGTGTTCATGGAGTACAATAAGGTTGCCGACGGCGTCTTCGAGCCGCTCAAGCAGAAGAACGTCGACACCGGCATGGGTCTTGACCGTACCGTCGCAACGCTGCAGGGTGTCGAGAGCGTTTTTGATACCGATTCGTTCTCCGGCATCATCGACCTGATCGCAGAGCTGTCTCACAAGGGCTACCGCGACGATCCCGAAACGACGCGCGCGTTCCGCATCGTTGCAGACCACATCCGCTGCGCGACTTTCATTCTCGGCGACCAGCGCGGCGTCACGCCGTCGAATGTGGACCAGGGCTATATTCTCCGCCGACTGATCCGCCGCAGCATCCGCTATGCTTCGCAGCTGAACATGCCGCGCTACGCGCTTTGCACGATCGCCGAAAAGGTCATCGAGATCTACGGCGAATTCTACACCGAGCTCAGCGACAATCGCGAGAAGATCCTGTCCGAGCTGCGCAAGGAGGAAAACCGCTTCGCAGACACACTTAAGAAGGGCATCCGCGAATTCGGCAAGCTGACCCGCACGCTCGAAGGCAAGGAGATCGACGGCGTTTCGGCGTTCCACCTCTACGATACCTACGGGTTCCCGATCGAGTTCACGATGGAGTTGGCCAAGGAGCAGGGCTTTACCGTCGACGAGGCCGGTTTCCGCGCCGCATTCGAGGAACATCAGAAGAAGTCGCAGGCCGGCGCAGAGCAGCGCTTCAAGGGCGGTCTGGCCGATCACAGCGAGGCGACCGCAGCGCTGCATACTGCGACGCATCTGATGCACGCTGCACTGCGCAAGGTGCTGCATGACGATTCCGTCGCGCAGAAGGGCAGCAACATCACCGCAGAGCGTCTGCGCTTCGACTTCAGCTTCGGCCGCAAGGTCACGCCTGAGGAGCTCGCCGAAGTCGAAAAGCTCGTCAATGAGGCGATCGAAGCCAAGGTTCCCGTCACCTGCGAGGAAATGACCGTCAAGGAAGCCAAAGAGCAGGGCGCGATCGGCCTGTTCGAAAACAAATACGGCGAAAAAGTCAAAGTCTATACGATGGGCAAGTATTCCAAGGAGATCTGCGGCGGTCCGCACGCGAAGAATACCGGCGATCTCGGACACTTCCACATCGTTAAGGAGGAAGCATCGTCCAGCGGCGTCCGCCGGATCAAAGCCGTTCTGACCCATGAGTGATTGGCTGCAGTACAACTGGGAATGGGAGCAGCAACCGGTCACGATCCACGTGGACCTGCAGTATTGGGAGCTTCTTCCGACACTCGCCTATTCCCATCTGATCTACATCAGCTGCGCGCCGAAAAAACCGGCAGCTGCCGGTTTTTCCCGTGCCGAGGAGAAAGCCGTGACTACGCTGACGGAAACGCTCCTTCGGCAGATGCAGGAGAACGCGCTTTACGTCGGTTTGGTCGAGGCGCAGGCGCTCCGGCAGTACTACTTCTACACGTCGGATCCGGCGCTGATCAATCAGGCATCCGCGATCTGCCGTGCCGAGCAGAAGCTGCTGATTACCTGCGGGCAGGTGGAGGAGCCGCACTACGCGACGTACTACGCATTCCTGTTTCCCGACGACGCGAAGCTGCAGTCGGTCGAGAACGCGAGCTTCATCCGGGAGGTTGCCCGGCACGGCGGCGATACGGAGCTCGTGCGGCGCATCACGATGATGATGGCCTTTCCCACCTTCGAAGGGCGGGAATCCTACCTTGCGGAGCTGCCCGGAACCGGTCTGGTCGCCGGTGTAACCGAAACGGTGCCGCACGCAACGCATCCGTACTGCGTCACGGTGCACGGCTATTCGACGCTGCACCTGATGGATCTGAACCGCTGCACGGCGCGCGCAATCCGAAGCGCAGTCCCGTTCGACGGCATGCTTGAACGACTCGATGCGGATTTCATCGAAAAGCACTGACGCACACTGATCTCAAATTGAAAAAGTTCCGCATTCTGCGGAACTTTTTTGATACAAAAAGAGCCTGCAGATGCAGGCTCTTTGTTTTTTCCGGTTACGCGTTCTTGTACAGGCCGCGCTCGGTATAGTGCGTATGCAGAATCTCATGCGCTTTATGGCTGTTCGGCTCGCCGAGGTATTCGTCATAGAGCGCCTTGACCTCGGGGTTCTCGTGGCTCTTGCGGAGCTTCATGCCGGCATCTTCATTATACAGCGCCGCTGCACGCTCCTTGCGGAGATCGACGAAGTTGCGGATGTAGCCGGGCTGAATCGGCTGGCCGCCGCCGTTGACGCAGCCGCCGGGGCACGCCATGACTTCGATGAAGGTATAGTCCTTCTCGCCGTTCTTGACCATATCCAGCAGCTTCGACGCGTTCTCGAGGCCGCTCGTGACCGCAACGCGGACCTTCACGCCGTTGAGATCGTACTCTGCTTCCTTGATGGCATCGACGCCGCGGACTGCATGGAATTCAACCTTCTCGAGCGTTTCGCCGGTGACCTTCTCATAGACGGTACGGAGAGCAGCCTCCATAACGCCGCCGGTCGCGCCGAAGATGTGGCCTGCGCCGGATGCAATACCGAGCAGCGGGTCGCAGGTCTCGTCGGGCAGCTTGGTGAACTCAATACCCGCTCGCTTAATCATGCGGGCCAGTTCACGCGTGGTCAGCGAAACATCGATGTCGGGCAGACCGTTCTCGCTGAGCTCGGGACGGGCTGCTTCGAACTTCTTCGCAGTGCACGGCATGATCGAAACAACGTAGATGTCCTTCGGATCGATGCCGGTCTTTTCGGCGTAGTAGGTCTTGCACAGCGCGCCGAACATGCCCTGCGGAGATTTGCAGGTCGACAGGTTCGGAATGAACTCCGGATAGTAGTGTTCGCAGAACTTGATCCAGCCGGGGCTGCAGCTCGTGATCATCGGGAGCTTGCCGCCGTTCTGAATACGGTTCAGAAGCTCGGTACCCTCCTCCATGATCGTGACGTCCGCCGCATGGTCCACGTCGAATACGCGGTCGAAGCCGAGACGGCGCAGGGCGGCGATCATCTTTCCTTCAACGTTCGTGCCGATCGGCATATCAAAGCACTCGCCGAGCTGTGCACGGACCGACGGCGCGGTTCCGACGATGACATGCTTCGACGGATCGGACAGAGCCTTCCATACCTTTTCGGTATCGTCGCGCTCGGTCAGAGCGCCCGTCGGGCAGACCGCGATGCACTGACCGCAGTTGACGCACGAAGTCGTGTTCAGCGGCAGATCGAATGCGCTTCCGATATGGGTCTTGAAACCGCGCTCGTTCGCGCCGATGACGGCACAGTGCTGGTTCGAACGGCAGACGGCCACGCAGCGGCGGCACAGGATGCACTTCGAATTGTCGCGGATGAGATGGATCGCGGAATCATCGATATCGGGCTTGAGCGGCTCGGGCGGCGCATACTTGGCCGGATCGCAGCCGTATTCCTGCGACAGCGCCTGGAATTCGCAATTGCCGCTGCGGACGCAGCCGAGGCAGTCGAGGCGGTGGTTCGACAGCAGCAGTTCCATCGTCTTTTTGCGGGATTCGCGCAGTGCGGGCGTATTCGTGTTGACTTCCATGTCCTCGGAAACGACCTGCAGACAGGCTGCAGGGTTGCTGCGGGCACCTTTGACTTCGACCACGCACATACGGCATGCGCCGATCGCGTTGATCTCCTTCATGTAGCACAGAGTGGGGATCCGGATGCCCGCAAGTTCTGCAGCTTCCAGAATGGTGGAACCGGCGGGGACTTCTACTTCGATCCCGTTGATTTTCATTTTGATGGTTTCCATAGCAGCCTCCCCTTATTTCTTGATGATTGCAGAGAACTTGCAGCCTTCCATACAGGCACCGCACTTGATACACTTCGACTGATCGATGACATGCGGTTCCTTGACCTTGCCGCTGATTGCTCCGACCGGGCAGTTCCGGGCGCACTTGGTGCAGCCTTTGCACTTATCCGGCAGAATCTCATACCGCAGCAGCTTCTTGCAGACGCCTGCCGGGCAGCGCTTTTCGACGACGTGCGCCTCGTACTCCTCGCGGAAATGCTTCAGCGTCGAGAGCACCGGGTTCGGCGCGGTCTGGCCGAGTGCGCACATGGCGTTGGCCTTGATATAGTTGCAGAGCTCTTCCATCTTGTCGAGATCCTCGAGCGTTCCGTTGCCGGACGTGATCTTGTCAAGCATCTCTAAAAGGCGTCTGGTACCGATGCGGCACGGCGTGCACTTGCCGCAGCTCTCGTCGACCGTGAAGTCGAGGAAGAAGCGCGCGACGTCGACCATACAGGTCGTATCGTCCATGACAATCAGACCGCCGGAGCCCATCATGGAACCGATGCGGGTCAGGTTGCCGTAGTCGATCGGCGTATCAAGGAACTTGGCAGGAATGCAGCCGCCGGACGGACCGCCGGTCTGCGCAGCCTTGAACTTTCTGCCGTTCGGAATGCCGCCGCCGATGTCATAGATGATCTCACGCAGGGTCGTGCCGAGCGGGATTTCGACAAGGCCGGTGTTGACGATCTTTCCGCCGAGCGCGAAGACCTTCGTGCCCTTGGAATCCTCGGTACCCATCGAAGCGAACCATTCCGGCCCCTTGAGGATGATCTGCGGAATGTTGGCAAGCGTTTCGACGTTGTTGATGATCGTCGGCTGGCCGAACAGACCCTTGTTTGCCGGGAACGGCGGTTTGGCCTTCGGTTCGCCGCGGTTGCCTTCGATCGAGGTGATCAAAGCCGTTTCTTCGCCGCAGACGAATGCGCCGGCGCCGAGACGCGTCTCGATGTCGAAATCAAATCCGGTATCAAAGATGTTCTTGCCGAGCAGACCGTATTCCCGTGCCTGTCCAATCGCGATGTTCAAACGCTTGACCGCGATCGGGTACTCTGCACGGACGTAGATGTAGCCCTTGTTTGCGCCGATGGCATAGCCCGCGATCGCCATTGCTTCGAGCACGGCATGCGGATCGCCTTCGAGCACGGAACGGTCCATGAACGCGCCGGGGTCGCCCTCGTCGGCGTTGCAGACGACATACTTCTGCGGAACCTTATTCTTGGCTGCAAATTCCCACTTGAGGCCGGTCGGGAACCCCGCGCCGCCTCTGCCGCGCAGACCGCTGTCCTTCATCAGCTGAATGACCTCTTCCGGCGTCATCGTGGTCAGGACTTTGCCGAGTGCGGCATAGCCGTCCATCGCGATGTACTCGTCGATCTGCTCCGGATCGATGAGACCGCAGTTGTGCAGTGCGACACGCAGCTGCGTCTTGTAGAAACCGGTCTCCTGCAGCGAAGGAACTTCGACCTTCTCCTCGCCTTCGGTCTCGCGGTAGACCAGACGGTCCACGACACGGCCCTTGAGAAAATGCTCCGAAACGATCTCTTCGACGTCATCGGGCGTGACACGGCTGTAGAACGTTCCCTCGGGGTAAACGATCATAACCGGACCGAGCGCGCAAAGGCCGAAACAGCCGGTGCGGACAACCTTGACTTCATCGCCAAGGCCCTGCTTGACGATCTCCGCCTCCATGCGATCGACGAGCAGCATGCTGTTGGACGAGCTGCAGCCGGTACCGCCGCAAATCAAAACATGTGTACGAATCATACGGTCACTCCTCCATTAATTCTCGACAGCACCGATGGTGTACTTGACAACCGGCTTACCGCCCTTGATATGCTGCTCGATCACTTCCGGAACCTTATCGGGCGTCATCTTGACGTAGGTAACGCGCTCCTCGTTGGGCATAAACACTTCAACGATAGGCTCCAGACGGCACATGCCGATGCAGCCGGTCTGCGTGACCGTGACGTTGTCAAGGTGCTGCTTGGCGACCTGTTCGACCAGTGCGTTCAGCACCGGACGCGCGCCAGCCGCGATTCCGCAGGTCGCCATGCCTACGACGATGCGAATCTCTCCGTTTGCTTCACGAAGGGCGACCTTGTTTTTCATCCGTTCACGGATCTGTGCAAGTTCTTCCAATGACTTCATGATTGTTTGATCCTTTCGTTTGTTTTTTCTGTTTGTTTGCTTGTTCCAAATATGTTTTTACGAAGCGTACTGCTCCGTTAAAGCCTCCCGGATCCACGCCAGAACCGAAAAGTCGTTCAGCGGGACCTCCTCGCCGAGCACCGCGCGCAGTTCACGCGTGTCCAGCGACACCGTTCGCTCCGGCATCGTATGCGTAAACGCAAAGTCGATGTCCGGATTGCCCTGGATCAGGATCTCGATCGTCGAAATGATGTCGCCAAGCGGCGTGAAATCCATGTGATCCTTATGAAACAGCGCTTCGACCGTCGTACCGCTGTTCTCCGACCGGCTTTTGGGGATCGACCGGATCGAAAGCGATCCGCCCGTCTGCTCCGCAGCGAGCTTCAAAAGCGGCAGCCCGAGTCCGACCTTGCGTGTCGTGCGCGTCGTCGAAAACGGATCCAGCACCCGTTCGAGGAACGCTTCCTCCATACCGCAGCCGTTGTCCGTGATCCGGATCAAAAGCGTTGTTTCGGTCTCGCAAAGCTCGATCCCGACCAGGGTTGCCTGCGCCTTGATCGAATTCTGCGCAATGTCCAGAATATTCAGTGACAGTTCCTTCATAATCGGCCTCGCTTCAGCGCATCAATCAGCGCTTTCCGTACCGCAGCCGGATCGTCCTTCGGGGCATCCAGTTCGATCGGCTCGCCCTCTTCCTTGAGTTCCCAGAGCCGGTGCGCATCCGAACACACAAGAATCTTCCGTCCTTCGGCCAATTCCCGGTGTTCCGCCTCCCGAAGCTCTGCGCATAAAAACACGGGTTCGGGCGGAAACGCGCCCAAAATCGCAAGCAGGCCGTTTGCCTCCCGGTCGATGTGCGCCGGATAGCACACGCCGCCGTACTGTGCAACGCGTTTTGCGGCGGTTTCGAGATCGAGCATCGTTGCCGCCGGCAGGAAGAACGGTTCCTCCCCGATGCACACGTCGTTCTCGTTCAGGATCCGCTGCTCGCCGTAGATGCCCTTGCGATTCTTGATCTGCATCCGCATCGGCTGCAGTGCTTCCTCAAAGGCAAGCGCCTGCTCCAGCGTTTCAAACAGGCAGACCAGATGGATGTCCTCCGCCGTCGTCAGCTCCATGCCGGCAACCGGCACAATCCCGTATGTTTCACACGCCCGGAAGAACGCCGGGCAGTTCCGGCTCGCGTTGTGGTCGGTCAGCGCTACGATCTCCAGTCCGTTCAGATGCGCCATGCCCGCAATGTTGCATGGCGTCATGTCATCGTCGCCGCACGGCGACAGGCACGAATGCACGTGCAGATCGTAGGCAAACGCGGTCATCGAAGGAGCTCCGCAACTTTGCTGCCCGCAGCGAACGTCGGTTCGTCGCAGGCGATCAGATTGATGTCATGCTGCTTCGCCGCCGCAATCACGCTTTCATCCGGCATTACGCCCTCGGTGAATACGACGCAGGCGACGTCGGTCAGCTGTGCGACCGCGACCACGTTGATGTTCGACATGATCGTCAGCCAGCAGTCGCCGCTTTCGGCGCGGCCCATGACCCAGCTCAGAAGATCTCCGGCGTAGCCGCCCGTGATCTCCCGTCCGGGATCCGTGACCGAAACGGCCTTCCACGGCAGGTTTTGCAACAATGTTTCGACCGTCATACCTTAATCCTTGTTCTGTTGGTGTTCGAGTTTCTGCAGCTGTTCCCGCATCCGGATTACGCATTCGTCGATCGTGGATTCGCCCTTGACGATGTCCTCCGCGTGTGCAAGGCACGTCGGCGCGCCGCACGAGCCGCAGTCCATTCCCGGAAGCTGCTTTCGAATCTCCTCAATCTGCCGCAGCATGCGGAACGACTTCATGCGGTCCGCGTTCAGAATCTCCGCGCTGCTGTACTCGCCGGGCTTGGTGCCGAGCATCGTTTCGGGAATCTCCGTATCCGGATCGTCGCCGAGGTAGTTCATCATCACCGGCATGTACCGGCGCAGCGTCTGCAGCCGGACCCGCGCGATATACGGATTCTCCACTGCCATGACGCCGCCGACGCAGCCGCCCGGACAGGCATTCATCTCGACGAATTCCAGATCCGGAAAATGTCCGGTCTCGATCTCGTCGAGTACACGGATGATGTTCTCGATGCCGTCCGCCGCAAGGTAGTGATCGTTCATCAACGCGCTTGCTTCCCCGCCGCTCGACGCCCAGCTGAGCCCGACGACGCCGCTTTCGGTGCTGATCTCGGGAACCTTTTCCCGCTTCATCTGCGAAAGCAGCTGGAAATACATATCGCTCATCGAAACGACGTAATCGATATAGCATTTCTTGTCAGAAGGCGTATTCTTGACCCAGCTGACCTTTGCGGGACACGGTGAGATAAAGACCGTTCGGAGGTCGTCTTCGGTCAGTTCGGGATGCTGCTCGAGCGCGCGCTCCTTCGCCATGCGCCCCGCCACCTCAATCGGCGGCGTGATCGGGATCAGCTTGCTCCGCAGCGACGGAAACCGCAGCGAGATCAGCCGCACCACGACCGGGCACGCATTGCTGATGAACGGACGCTTGTCGGGACCGACCTGACGGATGTAGCGACGCGTATAGTCGGTCACGATCTCGGCGGCCTTGGCGACCTCAAACACATCGTTGAAGCCGAAGTCCAAAAGCCCCTGCAGCAGATAATCCGCTTCGTCGAGGTTTGCAAACTGACCGAACAGGGACGGCGCAGGCAGCGCGATCAGATACTTGCTGCGATCGAGCGAATCAAGCTCATCGAAGCTCGCGCGCTTGGCCTTGTAGGGACATTGCCGGATGCACTCTCCGCAGTCGATGCAGAGATTCGAGTTGATACAAGCCTTTCCGTCGCGAATACGAATCGCCTGTGTCGGACAGCGACGCAGACAGGTGGTACAGCCTTTGCACTTGTTTTCGTCCAAAGAGACGGAATGCTTATAAATGATCATACTTTAAGAAAGAAATTCGAGTGTGATTGTCGTTCCGACGCCGACCGTGGATTCGATCGTCATGTTGTCGGAATAGCGTTTCATGTTCGGAAGGCCCATGCCTGCGCCGAATCCGAGCGAACGGATGTTATCCGGCGCGGTGGAATACCCTTCCTGCATGGCAAGCGCGATATCCTTGATGCCGGGACCGCGGTCCTTGAGGATGACCTTGATCATCTCGGGACCGATAAAGACGTCCGCGTCGCCGCCCTGTGCATGAATGACCATATTGATCTCGCCTTCATACATGGCGATCGAAACGCGCCGGATCGTCTCCGGCGGGA
>CADAQS010000068.1 GCA_902790115.1 uncultured Eubacteriales bacterium
GCCGTTCTCCGTCCAGCCGACGATGTGCCGTCCGGACGATGCGCCGATGTCGATCGCAAGATGATACCGCATAACTCCCCCTTTGTGTTTCTGTCATTATTCTGACAAATCCAATTGCCGGATTCAAGGTCGTAAGTTGCCCGAAAAAGTGTCCTGATTTGCAGAACGATAGGTCTTTGGCGAACAGCCGAAGCGCGCGCGAAACAGCCGGTGGAAATAACTGATGTTCTCATAGCCGACCGACCGCGCAATCTCGTCGACGTTCTTATCGGTGTTGGTCAGAAGCCATGCCGTCTGCAGCAGGCGCTTCTCCTGTACGAGTTCGGTGTACGTGCTGCCGGTTTTTTGCCGGATCAGGCGCGAAAGAAAATGCAGTTCGTAATGCATCTGCCTTGCGATTTCGCCGAGGCTTCCGTCGCGGTAGGACGATTCGATATAGCGCAGCACCGACAGCACCGCGCTCTGCTCACTCGTATCGAGGCGCAGCGTTTCGGTATGGTTGACCAACTGCAAAAACAGCAGCGCCATCGTCATGCGGTGGATCTCGCGCCGGTTCTCGACCGGTTCCAGCAGCGTGTAAAGCAGATTTTCGATCAGATTCTGCACCGGAAGCAAGTCCGAGACCCGAAACAGCAGGCAGCGCGTCTCGCTCTGCCCGCAAAGGCAATCCACCAGAAAGCGGCGCAGCGGCGTGTCCTGCTCGCCGAGGTACGGCAAAACATCCGAAAAGAACGCCGGACGAACGATGAAGTTGACAGCCAGGTCGTTTTCTCCTGCCGGTTCGATCTCCTGTTCGGCATTCTGCGCGAGCATCAGAAGATCGCCCTGTTCGAGCACAATCCGCGTGCCGTTGACAACGTGCGTTGTCGTTCCGCTGCACATGTAGACCATCTCAACATAGTCATGCGTGTGCTTCGGAAAGCGGATAAACCGCGTATGCGGACGTACGGTGATCAGCTTGCCGGGCGCAAGCAATTTGTCGCCGGTGATCACGTCATGGCTCCCGTCCATGTACAGGTCACGGTTGATCACATCCCGTCCCGCACGAATCTTCTTTTCCTCCTCCGTCAGCACCGAAAGCTGTCCGATGATCCGCTCATTGACCACAGAATAGTGTCCTCTCTCCGTTTTTCTTCATAATACCATGCCAACCGCAGCTCCGCAACCGCAGCAAGCAAAAAACTTCCCTGCAGGGAAGTTTTGCTTTTGCTGTTGCGTTATTCTCCGACCTCGTCGACCGGCGTGTCGTCGGGCAGCGGCGTATGGACGCCGTCCGTCGGAGCGGTCGGCAGGGCGTCTTCGGGCGGATCGATGTATGCAAAGATCTTCCGGAGGCCGTTTGCGCCGTCGTGCTTCAGGGTCACGAATTCAGACAGGCAGAAGTGCATGCCGTCGCTCGTCGACTTGTAATAGTGCGCCCACTGGAACCCTGCGCGATAGAAGGCGACCTCGTAGAGCAGATAGTTGACGCAGGTCTGCGGGATCGCGTTCGGATCGTTCGGATAGATGCCGTCGTAGGTAAAGTCGTAATAATGGATGCCGTTCTCGGTCAGGATGCCGTTATACACGAGATGATCGCGCACATCGTCATCAATGATCGTCTTGTTTTCCGGGCTGTTTTTGTTCGGTTCCATCGATGCGTTCACGTCGACCGCGGTGCCGAACGTATGATGGCTGATCGCCTTCAGACTTGAGGTAAACCGCGAGACATAACAGCCGTTGTACTCACTGATCAGATAGCTCGCCTTGACGATGCCCGAATCGCCGTTCGTGCCGTGCACCCGCACATAGCTCGATTCGAGGTAGCGGAACGCGTCCGCAAAATACGGTACCGCATCGACGTGCACGTTCCACTCCATCCCGTCCGGATAGGCCGGAATCGTCGTGATGTATTCCTTCTCCCACTCCGGATCGGCAAGGATGTAACGGCCGTTGACCCACTGGTATCGGTACAAAAAGCGTTTGGTATCCTTGAAGAACGCGAGAGCTTCGGAGTAGGAATCCGGGAAGTTCTCTTTGGTAATCGTCTCCCACTCGGGTCCGACGACATAGAACCTGGTACGGAATACCTCCGCCGACTTCATTCCGTCGCACGATGCGACGATTTTGAGCGTATGCACGCCGACGAGCAGATCCTCAAACCGGACGAGTTCGGCCAGCGACTTACCCTCCTCGGTGTTCGCATCGTCAAGTCTGTAGGTGGCGGTCTGTCCGTTCAGACGGACGGTCTTGCGGTACGGATACGGCTTCTGCGTATTGTGCGAGCAGGAGATCGATACCGTGACCGCGGTCAGCTTCCGGTTGGAATAGATCGTGCCGCCGAATTCGTACGGATCGCCCTGGTTGAGGACGGCCCCATCCTCGGGCAGCGGCTTTTCGGCGTTTTCACGGAACGTGATGATCGGCGCAGGCGCATCGGTCGAGTTGGCCATCGGCGCATAGTCCACCGACAGTCTCCATGCTCCCGCCGTCTCCTCCGGCGCGGCAAGCTGCTCCGAAAGCGGCTGCGTCAGAGCCGCCGTCGAAACCGCGCGCGCCGTAAGAAATCCGATCAGGATCAGAAGCCCCGACGCCGCGACCGCACACAGCGCGATCAGCGCGATCTTCCGCCCTTTGCTCATCGATCCGAGTTGCAACTTCTTTCCTCCGTGCTGACTTTTTCCTCATTATAGCACACAGCCACCCCGAAATTCTTGAACAATCTGTAAGGTTTCTGCGTACTGTGTTCATTGTAGCACGCAAATGTGCCCAAAATGTGTTCAAACCGTCAACATTGTGCAACACGGATCAAAAAACGGCCTTGCGGCCGTCTGGAAAACAGATCACGGATTCGCTTGCAGCGCGGCAAGCGCGGCTTCCAGTCCCTTTACGATGTCATCAAGCGGCATGGAAGCAATCGGCGGCGTATGCGCATTCGCCTGCTCCGGTGTGCACGGCACATGGATAAAGCCGCAGCGGGCGGCAAGTCCCTCCGTCGCCGCCGTATGCAGGATGCCGTACATCAGATCGTTGCATACGAACGTGCCCGCCGTGTTGGAGATCTCGGATGCGACGCCGGCGGCGCGGATCGCGTCGCGCAGGACGAGGATCGGCAGCGTTGAAAAGTAGGTTGCGGGGCCGTCCGGTTCGACCGGCTCGCCGTTCGGACAAAATCCCGCGTTATCGGGGATGCGCGCGTCGCGGATGTTCACGGCGATCCGTTCCGGCGTAATTGCGGCACGGCCTGCCGCCTGCCCGACCGAAACGATTGCGTCGAACGATTCGGTTTCCAGCAGGGTCCGGACCGAACGGATGCAGTCGCTGAACACGGTCGGAACGATGCAGCGGCGCAGCGTTACACCCTCCGGCGCACGGACAAGGCATACGGCCTCGGCGGCCGCGTTGACCGACTCGCCGCCGAACGGTTCAAAGGCCGTCAAAAGGATCTTCATGCGTTCTCCTCCCCAAGATACGTGAACCTGCGGTATGTCTTTCCGTCGCGTTCGACCGTCTCATTCCACATCGACGCAGGGCGCACCCAGACGCCGCGTTCGCCGTACAAAGCGCGGTAGACAACCAGCTCCTCGCCGGTCTCGCTGTGCCGGGCAAGATACAGCACTTCATATTCGTTGCCCTTGAAATGGCGGTATTTTCCGGGTCGGATCGGTTCGCTCATCCGTTCGCCTTCCGTTTCCGCTCGGCTTCCTCGCGCTCCCTGCAGATATCGGCCCATTTCGGTCCCTTGTCCAGCCGGTCGGCAAAGTCCGCAAGCACGTCGGGAATCGGGATGCCCTGCGGACAGACCGCCGCGCATGCGCCGCATGCGATGCACGCGGACGGACGTTTGGATTCGTCAAGCGCGTCCATCTGCATCGGTACGGTAAAACCGCCCGAGAATTTGACGTCGTTGTACGCCGCGATCAGCATCGGAATGTCGAGCGCCATCGGACATCCGTCGGTGCAGTACCGACAGGCAGTGCAGGGCACAGCATCCTTAAGATCCTCCGCAATCTGCAGAAGCGCATTCCGCTCCGTCTCCGAAAGCGGCCTATGCTCGCTGAAGATGCGGATGTTGTCCTCCATCTGTGCGACGTCCGACATGCCGGACAGCACGACGCGCACGTTGTCGAGATCCATCAGAAAACCGAAGCTCCATTCGGCCGCGCTGCTGCCCGGCCGGAGAGCGGTCAGCGGCTCGGTTTCCGACGCCGAAAGGCGTGTGAGCTTTCCGCCGCGCAGCGGTTCCATAACGACGATCGGAACCTTGCGTTCTGTCAGAAGTTCGTACTTGCGCTTGCCGTTCTGCAGCGTCCAGTCAAGCCAGTTCAGCTGAATCTGGCAAAAGTCGAGCGCGTTGCCGTACCGGTCGAGGAATGCTTCGAGCGTTTCGGGACGCGCATGCGTCGAAAACCCGAGGTGCCGGATACGCCCCTGCCGCTTCTGTTCTACAAAATAATCTATGATGCCCCACTGCGGATCGGTATAGACCGGCAAGGAGCTTTCGCAAACGTTGTGCAGCAGATAGAAGTCAAAGTACTCTACGCCGCACTTACCAAGCTGTTCGGTAAAGACGCCCGCAGGATCGTAGCTTGACGCAAACTGATGCCCGGGGTACTTGGTTGCCAGATAATAGGACGTGCGCGGATAGCGGGAAAGCGCCTTGCCGAGTACAACCTCGCTCATGCCGCCGTGATACGGAAACGCCGTATCGAAATAGTTCACGCCGCCCGCCATCGCAAGATCGACCATGCGCTCCACCTGCGATGCATCGATCGAGCCGTCCGGCAAAACCGGAAGCCGCATTGTGCCGAAGCCGAGCCGGGATACGCGCTCATTGCACAGTTCGGAACCGTTCATGACCACAACCTCCTGTTGTTTGTGGTTTCATTATATCCGATGCGCTGCGGAAAGAAAAGAGCGATTTTGCACAAACCTCTGTGCGTGGCACGAAAACTGTGTTATACTGAAACGGAAAGGAGTATTCGTGAAGTTCGGTTTTTCTTACATCGGTCTGATCTGGATGCTGCTGCTGACGGTTCCGAACCTGCTCTGGACCCGCTGCAAGCCCGCCGGATACGAACAAAGCGCAAAGAGTGAGAACCGCGTCCTGCTGACGTTCGAACGCATCGGCGAGGTGGCGGTCAGCTGTCTTTGGGAGATTTGGATCGTATGGTGGTTCGCCTCGCTGCTCTGCATGGTGCTGTACGAGATCTTTTGGATCCGGTATTTTTTGAGCGCGCACACGATGTGCGACTTTTATCGGAGCCTTCTCGGCATTCCGGTCGCAGGCGCGACGCTGCCGGTGGCGGCTTTTGCTCTGCTTGCAATCTACGGGAAAAATCCGTTGTTGTTCGCCGCGGTGATCGTGCTCGGCATCGGGCACATTGGGATCCATCTCGGGCATCTTCACGCGCTGAACCGGTCGCAGGAGGCGTAACGATATGTACATCCTGATTTCCTATTATGATAGCGAACCGATCCGAAACGTGCTGTCGCTGCTGCACGCGGAATACGACGCGATCTATCTGCTCTATGCCCCGACCGAGGGTGCTCCGTCGAAAAGCGAGCGGAAAAGGCTCGGCGCGTTCCTTTCGGACCGTTTTGCAATCGAACCGGAGTTTGTGCGCGTACGGGGAAACACAGTCGAATCATTTTTGAAAAAGTTCGAAATGCTCGCCGCATCGGACGGCAGAACGGAGATCGATATTGCATCCGGCAGCAGCGCGTTCGTTGCCGCTGCAGGGATCTTCCTGTCCGAACATCCCAACACGAAGGTTTCGCTTTTGCGCTACAGTCCGCGCACCGACCGGATGCAGGTCAATTATCCGAACGCGCCCGAGCAGCGGCCGCGCCGCAAGGTGCTCTCCGTGCCGGACCGGATCGCTCTCTCCGGCACGTTTTTCACGCACGGCGACCGCGACGGCATTCTCGTCCGCAGCGAACGGCACGACCGGGAGCTTTTGACGCTCTGGGATGCTGTCAAGGGAAAATCCGCGGCATGGAACCGATTCTGCATGCTCCGTGCATCGGACACCGGTACCGATGCATGGCAGCGCCGCCTGACGACCGTTGAGGAGAAAAAGACCGCAAACACGATCGTTCCGCTGCTCGAAAAGGCCGGTCTGATCACCGATGTGCGGTATTCGGTTGAGAACGGACGCGAACGGCTGACGTTTCTGCCGAACCTTTTGCCCGAAAACCGTGAGCTCCTGCAGAAAGCCGGCTCGGCGCTCGAACGGTACGCATACCTTTGCGCGGCGGACGCAGGTCTGTTTTCGGATGTGCGCACCGGTGTCGAGATCGACTGGGACGGCGTCGCTTCGACCGGCGCGGACAATCCCTACAACGAGATCGATCTGATCCTCTCCTACGGCAACCTGATTGCGTTCGGCAGCTGCAAGAACCGCGAACCGAACAAGGAGGATCTGTACGAGATCTCGGTTCTGACGAACCATTTCGGCGGCCGTTATGCCGCCGCACTGCTGCTCTCCACCCTGCCCGCTCCCGGACCGGTTGCGGAGCGCGCAAAGGAAATGGGCGTTTTTGTGATCGACAACATCAAAGGGCGCAGCCCGCATCAGATGGCGCAGCGCTTTGCCGAACTGGTCAAAAAGACCGAACGGGAATAGGCGTGCCTCCCTCTGAATAAAAGAATTGCCCAAAACCGGAGGAACCCGAAATGGAAGATCCAACCCGCACCATAGCCAAAGAGGATTACATCGAACCGCGCTGCGTGCTCTGCGACGAGCCGTACGGCGCTGCCGTGCCGGTGCGCGCCGTGCCGCAGCAACGTATCATTGAAAAGGTCGACGAATACATGAGTCGGCGGGACTATGCCGGCGTCGAACGGCACCTGCTGTACTGGCTCGAGGAGGCGAAGCTCGGCCGTGATCAGAAAGGCGAGCTGATGATCCGGAACGAACTCGTCGGGCACTACCGCAAAGTGCAGAACAAGGAAAAGGCGTTCGAAAGCGCCGCCGAAGCGCTGCGGCTGATCGAAAAGATCGGCTTTGAAGGCTCGCTCTCCGCTGCGACCTCATACACGAATATCGCAACGGTCTGCAACGCGTTCGGCGAAAACGAGCAGGCGATAAAGCTGTTCGAAAAGGCGCGCGCAATCTACGAATCCGCACCGATGACGCGTCCTGCGCTGCTCGGCGGACTGTATAACAACATGGCGCTGACTTGCGTGTCGCTCAAGCGCTTCCGCGAAGCCGACGCGCTGTACCGGAAAGCGCTCGAAACGATGGAACGCGTAGAGAACGGCGTACTCGAGCAGGCGATTACCTGCCTGAACATGGCCAATGCCGCAGAGGACGAGCTCGGACTTGAGGCTGCAGATGCGATCATTTCCGAAGACCTCGACCATGCCTTGGAACTGCTTGACACGCCCGGCATTCCGAACGACGGATACTATGCGTTTGTGTGCGAAAAGTGCGCTCCGACGTTTGCATACTATGGCTGGTTCTTTGCCGCCGACGATCTTTCCGAAAGGGCAAAACGGATCTATGAAAGGACTTGAATTATCCGAACGGTTCTACCGCGCCTGCGGCGAACCGATGCTGAAAGAGCAGTTTTTTGATCTGCTCCCCTATCTTGCCGTCGGTCTGTTCGGCAGCGGCTCCGAATGCTTCGGATTCGACGACGAAATCTCGCGCGATCATGACTTTGAACCCGGCTTTCTCATCCTGCTGCCCGGCGAGGACGTAGTGGACCGGCGCAGCGCGTTTCTGCTTGAACGCGCGTATGCCAGGCTGCCGAAGGAATTTGAAGGCGTTTCCCGCAGCCTCGTTTCGCCGGTCGGCGGCGCGCGGCACGGCGTTCTGCGCACGGCGGAGTTCTTTGCCGAAAAGGTCGGCGCACCCGACGGTGTCCTGTCCGTTTCCCAATGGCTGACCGTGCCGGAACATGCGCTCGCCGAAGCGGTCAACGGAAAACTGTTCTTCGACGGCTCCGGGGAGGTCACGCGCATCCGTGAAGGCCTTGCCGCCTATCCTGAGGACATTCGCAAAAAGAAGCTCGCGGGGAACCTGCTGCTGATGGCACAGTCCGGCCAGTACAACTACCTGCGCTGCATCCGCCACGGCGAGGCCGGCGCGGCACAGCTTGCCGCGGTCGAGTTTGCCAAGGCGACGATCGAGACGGTCTTTCTGCTGAACCGCGTCTATCAGCCGTACTACAAATGGAGCTTCCGCGCAATGCGCGCCCTGCCCCGCCTTTCGCTGCTCGCCGAAACGATGGAATATCTTTTGACGACCGGAAACGAGCCGGACACCGTTGAAACGAAATACGATCTGATCGAGGACGCCGCGTCCGACATCATCGAGGAACTGCAGCGCCAGGAGCTGACCGACGCAATCTGCGGCGACCTTGAAAAACACGCCTATTCGGTCAACGACCGGATCGCCGACGGCGATATCCGGAACCTGCACATTCTCAGCGCAATCTGAACGGAGGATTCTATGAACATTCACGGACTGCAAAAAATGACGCTGCTCGACTTTCCCGGTCGGGTTGCCTGCACGGTGTTCCTCGGCGGATGCGACTTCAACTGCCCGTTCTGCCACAACAGCGATCTGATCGACGGCAGTGCAAAGCCGGTCATGGACGATAAGGAGCTGCTCTCCTTTTTGGAAAAGCGCAAAGGTCTTCTCGACGGCGTTGCGTTCACCGGCGGCGAACCGACGCTCCGCAAAGACCTTGCCGATCTGTTCCGCAGCGTACGCGCGCTCGGCTATCCGATCAAGCTTGATACCAACGGCAATCATCCCGACCGGCTGAAAGCGCTGCTCGATGAGGGTCTTGTCGATTACGTTGCGATGGACGTCAAGAACAGTCCCGAAAAGTATGCGCTTACCTGCGGACTCGATTCGATGGATTTACGGCCGGTTGAACAAAGCATTGATTTGCTGCTGCACTGCTCCATTGACTACGAATTCCGGACGACCGTCATTGATGAACTGCATGAACATGCAGATTTTGAAAAGATCGGCGCATGGATCCGCGGTGCCAAAGCATACTACCTCCAACCGTTCGTCGACCGCGATTCCGTTGTGTACGGCTCGTTCCATGCACCCGCAAGATCCAGCATGGAAATGTATGAAACCGCCGTCCGAAAATTCGTACAGTATGCCGCGATAAGGGGCATGTAGTCTGCCTTTTTGGGTTTTTCGATTCTGTATACCTTTGGTTGTATATGCAATGAATAAATACAATATATTGTATGATTTGTTAACAATCAACACAAGATATTGACAAACGAAAGTCCCTTGTGGTAAAGTTGGCTTGCTCGGAAACCGAGGCGGGTATTGCTCTGCCCGGTTATCCAAAGAATTCAGATCAATTTTACCGCAGGGGGATTTTTTATGTATCAGGTTATCAAAAGAGACGGCGAAGTTGCGGAGTTTTCGATCGGCAAGATCAGCGCGGCAATCACCAAGGCGTTCGAAGCGCTGAACAAGCAGTATCATCCGAGTGTGATCGAACTGCTTTCGCTGCACGTCACATCCGACTTTGAGAGCAAGATCAAGGACGGCAAGATCGCGGTCGAAGATATTCAGGACAGCGTGGAAAAGGTTCTGTCCGAATCCGGCTATGCGGACGTTGCCAAGGCGTATATCCTGTACCGCAAGCAGCGTGAGAAGGTCCGCAACATCAATTCGACGATGCTTGACTACAGGGATCTGGTCGACAACTATCTGAAGATCAATGACTGGCGCGTCAAGGAGAATTCGACCGTGACGTATTCGGTCGGCGGTCTGATCCTGTCAAACTCCGGCGCGATCACGGCCAACTACTGGCTGAGCGAGATCTACGATCCCGAGATCGCGGAAGCGCACCGCAGCGCGGCGATCCATCTGCACGACCTGTCGATGCTGACCGGCTACTGCGCAGGCTGGAGTCTCAAGCAGCTGATTCAGGAAGGTCTCGGCGGCGTTCCGGGCAAGATCACGTCCTCCCCCGCAAGCCATCTCTCCACCCTCTGCAACCAGATGGTCAACTTCCTCGGCATCATGCAGAACGAATGGGCGGGTGCGCAGGCGTTCTCGTCGTTCGATACGTACCTTGCGCCGTTTGTCAAGGTCGATCATCTGACCCAGAAGGAAGTCAAGCAGTGCATCCAGTCGTTCATCTACGGCGTAAACACGCCGTCCCGCTGGGGCACGCAGGCGCCGTTCTCCAACGTCACGCTCGATTGGACGGTTCCGAAGGATCTCGAGAACCTGCCCGCGATCGTCGGCGGCAAGGAGATGGACTTCACCTACGGCGACTGCAAGAAGGAAATGGACATGGTCAACAAGGCGTTCATCGAGATCATGATCGAGGGCGACGCCAACGGCCGCGGTTTCCAGTATCCGATTCCGACCTATTCGATCACGCGAGACTTTGACTGGAGCGAGACCGAGAACAACAAGCTCCTGTTCGAAATGACAGCGAAGTACGGCACGCCGTATTTCTCGAACTACATCAACTCCGACATGGAGCCGAGCGACGTCCGTTCGATGTGCTGCCGTCTGCGTCTGGACCTGCGCGAACTGCGCAAGAAGTCCGGCGGCTTCTTCGGCTCCGGCGAATCCACCGGTTCGGTCGGCGTCGTGACGATCAACATGCCGCGCATCGCGTACCTTGCCAAGGATGAGAAGGACTTCTACGCACAGCTTGATAAGCTCATGGACATCGCGGCGCGCAGCCTTAAGACCAAGCGTACCGTCATCACCAAGCTGCTCGAAGCGGGTCTGTATCCTTACACCAAGCGCTACCTCGGCACGTTCGCAAACCACTTCTCCACGATCGGTCTGATCGGCATGAACGAAGCCGGTCTCAACGCGAAGTGGCTGCGCGCCGACCTGACGCACCCCGAAACGCAGAAGTTCACCCGCGAAGTGCTGAACCACATGCGCGAGCGCCTCTCCGACTATCAGGAGCAGTACGGCGATCTCTACAATCTCGAAGCAACCCCGGCGGAGTCCACGACCTACCGCTTTGCCAAGCACGACAAGGCCAAGTATCCGGACATCATCACCGCGAACATGAACGGTACGCCGTACTACACGAACTCTTCGCACCTGCCGGTCGGCTACACCGAGGACGTCTTCTCAGCGCTCGACATCCAGGACGATCTGCAGACGCTGTACACCTCCGGCACCGTGTTCCATGCGTTCCTCGGTGAGAAGCTGCCCGACTGGAAGGCCGCTGCGAATCTCGTTCGCAAGATTGCGGAGAACTACAAGCTCCCGTACTACACGATCAGCCCGACGTATTCGGTCTGCAAAGACCACGGCTACATTACCGGCGAGCATTACACCTGCCCGATCTGCGGCGCAAAAACCGAGGTCTACAGCCGCATCACCGGCTACTACCGCCCGGTTCAGAACTGGAACGACGGCAAAGCGCAGGAATTCAAAGATCGCAAGGTCTACAACATCGGCCGTTCGACGCTGACGCATACCGGTCCGAACGCCGCGCCCGTTGATGAACCGACCCTGCAGGACGCCGCCCGCGAAGCCGCACAGGAACCTGCCTGCTGCGCAGCAACCGAGCCGGTGATTGCGGAAGAAGCTCCGAAGGCCGACGCAAACGCGCTGCTGTTCAAGACGCCGACCTGCCCGAACTGCAAGCTCGCAGCATCCCTGCTGGATAAGGCGGGTGTCGCCTACACTGCGCTCAATGCAAATGAGGAAAAAGAGCTCGTCGAAAAGTTCGGCATCAAGCAGGCTCCGACGCTCGTTCTGCTCGACGGCGACTCGTTTGAGAAGTACCGCGGTGTGTCCGATATCAAGGGTTGGCTGATGCACAAAGGCGCATAATACCGATCTGTCCGGGAGGGGCGATTTCCCCTCCCTTGTTTGTGTAAAAGAGCAAAATCTTTGTTTTTCCGTTCCTTTCTTCTTCCCGTGAAGAAGAAAGGAACAAAACAATCCATCCAAAATCAATCCATTTACGGAGGGAATTATGTACGATATGATCGTGGTCGGCGGCGGTCCCGCCGGTATGACGGCGGCACTGTATGCGCTGCGAAACGGCAAAACCGTGCTGGTGATCGAAAAGGCCGGATTCGGCGGACAGATCACGCACTCGCCGAAGGTGGAGAACTATCCGGGCACGCTGCAGATGAGCGGGAACGAATTTGCCGACCGTTTTCTTGAGCAGATTTTAGCACAGGGCGCCGAGGTCGAACTCGAAAAGGTCACGGCGGTGCGCGACGAGGGAAGCTTTAAGGTCGTCGAAACCGAGGAAGGCGGCAGATACGAAGCGTTGACGGTCGTACTGGCGACGGGCGTTAAGCACCGCATGCTCGGACTCGAAGGTGAGAACGAACTTGTCGGAGAAGGGATCTCCTTCTGTGCCGTATGCGACGGGGATTTCTATACCGATCAGACCGTTTGCGTCGCAGGAGGCGGCAATTCCGCACTGCAGGAAGCAATCCTGCTTGCGGAAAAATGCAAAGAAGTCATCATTCTACAGGACCTGCCCGCATTGACCGGCGAACAGCGGCTGCAGGATGTGCTGTTCGGTCGGAAGAATGTCCGTGCTCTGACAAATCTTAAGATCAATCGTCTGCTCAAAGACGGCAACACGCTCTGCGGCGTCGAGGTTGAAAACCGTTCGACCGGCGTCACCAAGCAGATCGCCTGCGACGGTCTGTTTGTCGCGATCGGTCTGATTCCCGAGAACGAACCGTTTGCGCCCCTTGCCGAGCTGAATTCGTACGGTTATTTCGACTCCGACGAGCGCTGCTGCACACACACCGAAGGCGTGTATGTCGCAGGCGACTGCCGCTCCAAGAGCGTGCGGCAGCTTACCACCGCCGTCGCCGACGGCGCAACCGCCGCATTGGCCGCCTGCCGGTATATCAACGAGCGAAAGTAACACATCGATTCACGGATCCAAAGCGCATCCTCTGCGAGGGTGCGCTTTTTCATAATACCTGACCAAACTTTTAGCACTCTCTAGTCAAGAGTGCTATTTTCACAATTGCATTACAATTGCAACAAACTTCTGTCAAACTCATGGGGTATGATACAGACATCAAAAGAAAAGAGGGTCGGACGGAAAGAATACGGACGGCCCGAACTGCACAAACTGTATCAGAGTTTACAAGGAGGTAACTACCATGTTTGAACTGAGACCTTACCGCAAAAATGAAGTGAACAACGCTATGTACTATAATCCTTTCCGCGAGATGGAAGAAATGGAGCGCCGGTTCTTCCGCGATCCCTTCACGATGTTTGACAACAACGACCTCGCCATGTTCAAGACCGATATCTCCGATCAGGGCGACAGCTATCTGCTTGAAGCGGATCTGCCGGGATTTGACAAGAAGGACATCCGCCTCGACCTCAACGGCGATACGCTGACGATCCATGCAGAGCGTCATTCCGAGAGCGAGCAGAAGGAGCACAAGGACAAGTATCTGCGTGTAGAGCGTTCCTACGGTTCTTACAGCCGTGCGTTTGATGTTTCGCTGATCGACACCGAGAACATCAAAGCCAAATACGAGAACGGCGTTCTGAAGCTCACGCTGCCGAAGAAGGCCAAGACCGAACCCGCAAAGCGGATGCTTGAAATCGAATAAGGATACGACCGTAAAAGGGACGGCGCGATGCCGTCCCTTTCTTTTTGTCTTTGATGCTCTGCGTCTCCGGAATCCGGCGCATCATACAGGAAAAGCGCAGGTTCAGGTCAGATCAAGGTGATACAATCGTTCAATGGGCGAATTGACCCGAAACGTCCGGACCGGCCCCAGATAGGTCCAGCCGAATTTTTCATACAGTCCGATATGTTCGGTATACAAATACAGCTCCGTAAGGCCGGCTGCCCGCGCAGCGTCCGGCACGGAGCGTATCATCACAGCGCAGACCCCGCGTCCGCGCGCCGGCCGATCGACATACACATCGATCAGCCACGGATACAGGTCCGGACGGCTGTATAAATCGTCGATCATCGAAAGCTGATACATGCCGACCGGCCGATCGTTTTCGACCGCGACGAATGTCTGCGGCAGGCGATCGCTGTTCAGCGAATGAACGAGCGTTGTCCGTACCTCCTCGGGGCTGATGCCGTCCCGCTCGCCCCACCAGGCATAATTCCATTGGTAAACCGTTTCAAAGAACGGGTGTTTCGCATCCGTGAGCCGTATGATCTCCATTCGGGTTTCCTCCGTAACGAAGGGATTGTACCATACCGTCCGCCTGTGTGCAAGCCGTTTCCTGTATGCCTGGTTGCAAACCATATCAAAAAAGCGAGAAACCTTGTGGAAAAAGCCAATACAAAACTTGTCAAACGGGAAAAAATATGGTAAAGTATTATTGACGACGAATGCTTTCGCATGCGCCAATAGACAACCTTAGGAGGATCACCATGGGTAAATTTGAAGTCAAGCAAGTCAAAACCGGATACAAATTCAATCTGAAAGCCGGCAACGGCGAGATCATCGCCGTCAGTGAAGTCTATTCGACCGAAGCGGCCTGCCTGAACGGCATCGAGAGCGTTCGTAAGAACTGCGTCGGCCCCGTCGAGGACCAGACCGTAGAAGGATTCGAAGTCCAGAAGCACCCGAAGTTCGAGATGTATCTCGACAAAGCCGGTGAATACCGTTTCCGTCTCAGGGCAAAGAACGGAGAGATCATTGTTACCGGCGAGAGCTACAAGGCCAAGGCAGGCTGCCTCAACGGCATCGACAGCATCAAGCGCAACGCGCCTGAGTCCCCACCGGAAGAAGAGCAAACGGTTCGTTGCGTCCGCCCGCTCTTGACGCACGGCCGTAAAACAGATAAAATAAAGCAAATTGATAACAGTGTTAAAGGAGAAACGATGGTTAAAGCGGTTCTGTTCGATCTTGACGGCACGCTGTGCGATACGCTCGGTGATCTTGCCGCGTCGCTCAACTATGCGCTGCGGACGTTCGACGATCCGACTTTTTCCGATGCAGAGGTGCAGCGCATGGTCGGCAACGGCATCCATAAGCTCTGTGAGCGCGCGGTTCCAGACGACCGGCAGCTGCACGTTCCGTCGGTCTATGCGCTGCTGCTTGCCCATTATCAAAAGCACTGCCTCGACCGGACAAAACCGTACCCCGGCATGGTCGAAACGCTTGCTGCGCTGCGATTGCACGGCATAAAACTCGGCGTTTTGACAAATAAGGCGCATCCGAGCGCGATTAAGATTCTCGAGGCGCTGTTTCCCGCAGGGACATTTGATTATTTGCTCGGTCAGACCGAACGGTATCCGTTAAAACCCGATCCAGCCATGCTCTTTGCGGCGCTCGATGCGCTGCATGCTGCGCCGTCGGAAGCCGTTTACGTCGGCGACTCGGACGTGGACGTGCGCTTTGCCGAAGCGGCAGGACTGAACTGCATCGGCTGCGCATGGGGCTTTCGCGGAAGACAGCATCTGATCGACGCCGGCGCAATGTATGTGATCGACCGGCCGGAGCAGCTGCTTGATATGGTTTATTCCAAGGAGGTATCGGATGGAACCGAATAAAGATCAACGACGGATAGAACGCTTTTTGAAGACATGGCGCTGGCCGGTTCGTCTGTTTTTCCGGCTGCGGTTTTGTCATACCTGCAAAACCGAAACAGTCCCCGACGGACCGTTCCTCCTGTACGCAAATCACGTGACAGACCTCGACCCGGTCTTTGTCGCCGCTGCGATCCCTGTTTCAATGACCTATGTTGCAGGTGAAAACGCGCAACGCATGGGGCTCCTGCCCAAAGTAATCCGACGGTACGCCTCAACGATTGACCGCGTCAAGGGAGCGTCCGATTCAGCATGCGTGCTGAAGATCCTGCGGACGCTGCGTGCCGGACAGCCGGTGTGCATGTTCCCGTCCGGCAACCGCTCTTACTGCGGCAAGTCAACCGAGATCCCGCTTTCGGCGGCAAAGCTTGCCAAGAGCGCGCATGTTCCACTGATCACCTACAAGCTGACCGGCGGCTACATGACCTCGCCGCGCTGGGCGGACCGGATGCGACGCGGCAAAAGGCATGGAGAGATTGTTCGCGTCTACA
>CADAQS010000069.1 GCA_902790115.1 uncultured Eubacteriales bacterium
TTCCGGCGTACGGGAACCGTACGGGACGCGCGCCGTGTCGCCGAAATAGGAGATCGAAAGACCGTGATTGTATTTGCAGATCTCGTCCAGCACCGTAAGTCCGCCGAGACCGCTGTCGAATACGCCGAGTTTTGTGATTGGTTCCATAGATATTCTCCCTTACGAATCGTGTCATTATACCACGGAACCCACAGTCTTTTCAACTCCCTTTCTTTTTACAAAAGCCATATCCGTGAGTTTCTTTACTTTGTTTTGCAGTAAAAGCAATGTTATGAGGTTCGGGAACATCATCAGAGCATTGAACAAGTCGGAGAAAGTCCATATAAGACTGCTTTTGAGAAGCGGCGCCGACAGAATCAAAATGCAAAATAATCCCCGATAGATCGTTACATATCGTTCGCCAAACAGTTCGGAAAAACATCTGCCGCCGTACGCGCCCCAGGTCAACAGCGTTGAAAACGCAAACAGTGTAACGGCAAGCAGGAGCAAAAGATCGGTAAATCCCTTGTGTCCGGATAAGGATAATGCCCGTATCGTCAGTTCCGCACCGGCAAACTGTTTATAAGGGATCTCAAGATCCCCGGCAAACGCCGGAAGCAGAATGGTGAATGCCGTAGCGGTACAGACGATCCCTGTTACTAAAAACACTTCCGTAACGCCATACAAGCCCTGCTCCACTGGCGATTCCGTATCAACCGATGCATATGCCATCGGCGCTGAGCCCAATCCGGCTTCGTTGGAAAAGATTCCTCGCCCGACGCCGCAGCGGATCACCTGGCCGATCGAAATACCTGCGCCTGCTCCAAGTACGGATTCCGGGCAGAACGCGGATGTTACGATCGCCCTTCCTACCGAACCGATTCCATTTGCATATCGAATAATGACAGAAAAAGCGAGTCCGAGATAGAGTAGTCCCATCCACGGAACAAGATAGGAAGTCACCCTTCCGATCCTTTGCATGCCGCCGGACAACGCGCGATAAACGCTCACGGCAAGCGGGATCCCGACCAGAAGCTGGAAAACACTCTTTGGAATTGTGTTTGACGGACAGAACGCTTCCAAATATTCCGTTGCGCTGTTCCAAACCGCATTGATCTGCGTCAGATTTCCGATTCCAAACGACGCCAAAACGCCAAACAGGCAGAAGCATCCTGCAAAAGCCCCCGTAGCTCGACTTTTTATCTCCCGCATGTAGCACATCGGTCCGCCGATCCATTCGCCTTTTCCGTTCTTCTTTCGATAACGGACTGCAAGAACGATTTCGGCATATTTGACTGCGGCGCCGAAGAATGCACAGACCCACATCCAGAACACTGCGCCCGGACCTCCCATCGAAATGGCGCCCGCTACGCCTGCGATCGTTCCGGTTCCGATTGTTCCGGCTAAAGCCGTGCTCAACGCCTGCAGCGGCGATATACCATTCTTTTGTTTCGACGGTTTCTGAAGCCTCCGGAACAGCATAGGCATCCCGCGCAGTTGAATCCATCGGAGCCGAAGCGTGAAGAAGATACCTGTCCCGAAGAGCAGAATCAGCGTCCCGATCCCCCATGCGATGTTTTGATTGACCCAGACAATCCGTTTTTCCATTGATTTGTTTCGCTTCCTGCCGTTTTTGCAGTGTATTCGGAAGGCAGCGAAAACTTTCCGTTCAGAAGAAACGGTTGCCAGGAGAGCAAACGGGGTGTATACTCTTTGCATGGAATATGTGATTCATCATATGGAAGTCGTCGATTCCACCAATTCGGTATTGAAAGAACTTGCACAAAGCGGCGAGCCGGAAGGATACGTGCTTGTCGCCGATCGGCAGACAGCAGGGCGCGGGCGTCTCGGAAGGAGCTTTTATTCCCCTGCGGGCAGCGGCTTGTACTTCTCAATCCTGCTGCGTCCGAAAAAATCCGTCACGCCTGCTGCTTTGACCTGTCTCAGCGCCGTTGCGGTTGCGGAAACAATCCTCTCCTACGGAAAACCGTGCAGTATCAAGTGGGTCAACGATATATATTGCCATCAAAAAAAAGCCTGCGGTATTCTGACCGAAGGCGCTTTTCTGCCCGATGGAACGCTTTCCTATGCGATTGTCGGGATCGGTATCAATCTTTCGCTGCCCGATACCGTTCCGGAAGAATTGCAGTCCGTACTCACAGCCGTTTTTGAGGAGCCGACCGATCCGGCGTTTCGCGATGAGTTCTTAAGCCGGCTTATGGATCGGTTTTCTGCGCATTACGACCGTCTCCCGGAAATTGATTTTTGGGAAACCTACAACCGGCTGCAAAACTGCCGCGGACGTAAAATCTCGTTTCTCCAAGACGGTATCCGGAAAACCGGTACAGCCGAATCGATCGACCGGTGTTTTCGTCTGCTGGTCCGGACAGAAGAAGGACTTGTCGCGCTTGAACGCGGTGAAGTCGTATTTATCTGACTCAGGCGTTTTCCAACAGTCGATGCAATTCCTTTCGGGCTGCTTCGGCGGTTTTTTCTTCGTCCATTCCGAGCACGCGTCCGTCTTTGACCGTGCAAACGCCGTTGACAAAGACCAGATCACAGGGTCTGTGATATCCGACCGTTCCGAACAGATTTTTCGGATCCTCTTCCGCGCAGACCAGATCCATTGCACTTCTTTTGATTGCAAAGCAATCCGCAGCTTTTCCTTCTTCAATGGAACCGATATCGTCACGGCCGAGCACCTTTGCGCCGCCGGCCGTTGCCATCTTCAACAGATCGTATCCGGAAGGCGCGCGCTTTCCCAATTGCAGACGATGGAGCAGATAGGCAGTCCGGATCTCCTCCATCAGATTGCTTGCGTCGTTGCTCGCCGAGCCGTCGACGCCCAATCCGATCGGGATATTTCTTTCCATCATATCCGCGATCCGCATGACGCCGCTCGACAGTTTCATGTTCGAGCAGGGACAATGCGCAATTTTTGTGCCGCTGCTTGCAATCGCATCCAGTTCCGCGGTATCAAAATGAATCCCGTGCGCATAAAACACATCGCTGCCGGTCCATCCGACCGATTCCATATAGGCATACGGACGCATGCCGTAGCGGTTCAACGTATAATTCTGCTCGTCCTTCGTTTCACAAAGATGCGTATGCAGCTGAACGCCGTATTGCCGCGCAAGCTTTGCGCTCTGCACCAATAGATCGCCGGATACGGAAAACGGCGAGCACGGCGCAAGGACGACCCTGCACATCGAAAGCCGCCGGTCATCGTGGTATTGTTCGATGATGCGCACGCTGTCTTTCAGGATCGCGTCGACGCTTTGAACGACGCTGTCCGGCGGAAGTCCCCCGTCTTTCCTCGATAGATCCATGCTGCCGCGGGAGGTATGCAGACGGATTCCGAGTTCCTTCGCTGCCTGCACCTGTGCGCCGATCAGATCGCCGCAATGATCCGGGAAGACGTAATGATGGTCAAAGCAGGTCGTGCAGCCGTAACGAATCAGCTCTGCCATTCCGCAGAGCGAACTGTAGCGAACGGTCTCTTCGCGAAGTCCTTTCCAGATCTCGTACAGTGCAACAAGCCAGTCAAACAGCTCATAATCCTGCACGGAGGCAAGATTTCGGGTAAAGTATTGATACAGATGATGATGGGTGTTGACAAGCCCCGGATACAGCAGCATATCCGAGCAGTCAAACGTCTGATCCGGCGCTGCATCCATCGGCCCGATCCGCACGATTTTGGCGTCCTGCATCCAAAGATCCGTGCCGTGATAGACGCGATCCTGCGTGTCGCAGCTGATGATCGTGTGAACGTTCTTCAAACAAGTAAGCATCGCACATTCCTCCACAGACAGTATAGCAAACCTCTTGAAAAAAGTACAGATACCCTGTATAATAAATTGATTTTGGAAAAAGGAATGGTTCCGGCATTGATTCAATTTGATCATGTGACATACCGATATGAGGATTCCGTCAAAAAAGCGCTGGACGACGTATGTCTGACGATTGCAGACGGTTCTTTTGTTGCCGTCGTCGGGCACAACGGCAGCGGAAAGAGCACGCTCGCAAAGCATATCAACGGACTCCTTCTGCCTGAATCCGGTGAAGTCACCGTGAACGGGCTGTCCACGGCAAACGAGGAGAATATCCTGCCGATTCGGCAGACTGTCGGCATTGTCTTTCAGAATCCGGATAATCAGATCGTAACAACCATTATTGAAGAGGATGTCGCCTTCGGACCGGAAAACATGGGCGTTCCGCCGCAGGAGATCCGCAAACGCGTGGATGATGCGCTCGATACCGTCGGTATGCGCGACTACGCAGAACGGGCTGTGCATCAACTTTCGGGCGGGCAAAAGCAGCGCATCGCGATTGCCGGAATGCTTGCACTCCGACCGAATATTCTCGTTATGGATGAAGCGACCGCCATGCTCGATCCAAGAGGCCGGTCAGATCTCATCGAAACGCTGAAAAAGCTTCATGCACATGGATTGACCGTCATCATGGTCACGCAGTATATGGAGGAAATTACTGACTGTGATCGCGTCATCGTGATGCATCACGGTAAAATTGCCGCTGATGATCAGCCGGAAGCGATCTTTTCCGATCAAGACCTTTTGAAAGAATGCTCGCTGGATGTTCCGGAAGCGGTACGCCTTGCGGAAACGCTTCGAACAACGGGTCTTCCGATCTCCGATCATGCCTTGAAAACCGAACAGATCGCGGAGGAACTATGCCGATTACTGTAAACGATCTATCCTATCAATACACCGACGCTGCGCATAGCACGACAGCGCTTTCGCATGTTACCTTCACGATTGAAGAGGGATCCTTTTTCGCGATCGCAGGTCATACCGGAAGCGGGAAAACGACGCTGGTTCAGCATCTGAACGGTCTGATCCCCTGTACGGAAGGAACGATTACGGTGGACGGACACAGCCTTGCGGACAAGAAAGAGCGTTCCATCGCACGGGCATTGGTCGGCATGGTATTCCAGTACCCGGAATATCAGCTGTTTGCGGAAACAGTATTTGATGACATTGCATTCGGTCCGAAGAACCTGAAGCTTCCGGAAAACGACGTCAAAGAGCGCGTTCTGAAGTCAATGGAGCTCGTCGGACTCGATCCGGAACAGTTCCGCGAAAAATCTCCGTTTGAATTATCCGGCGGCGAAAAACGCCGAGCTGCGCTCGCGGGCGTTCTTGCGATGCAGCCGAAATATCTCGTACTGGACGAACCGATGGCAGGCCTTGACCCGATCGGTCGCCAGTCGATTCTTGCCCTTTTGGAACGGCTTCGTTCGGAATTCGGCACAACCATCATTATGATCTCCCATTCTATGGAAGACATCGCAAGACACGCAACCATGCTGCTGGTGTTGGATCACGGGCAGATTGCGTATCTGGACCGTCCGGAGATCGTCTTTGAACATGCGGAAGAACTCTTCCGGCTCGGTCTTTCCGTGCCGCAGGCGACCTATCTCGGCATGCTTCTGAAGCAAAAGGGATTTGACGTTCCGAAATCCGCCAACAACGCCGAAGCGCTTGCGCGCTGGTTAAAGGAGAAAATCGATCATGCGTGATATTACGCTCGGACAATTTATCGCAGGCAATTCGATCCTGCATCATTGCGATCCGCGTACAAAGATCGTGATTATGATCGTATATGTTGCCATGATCTTTTTGATCAAGTCAATCCCGGTGTTTCTGCTGCCGCTTGCCTTTTTGATCCTTTCGCTGCTGCTGTCGCACATTCCGGTCAGCTATATTCTGCGTTCCTTAAAACCGATCCGTCTTTTGCTGATTTTCATGTTTGTGCTGAATCTGTTCTTCACGCGCGGCGAAAAGATCATCTTCGATCTCGGCTTTTGGTCGCTGACCTGGGAAGCCGTGATGCAATCCGTCTTCATAACGATCCGCATCGTTCTGCTGGTAACAGGCGCTTCGATGCTCACGCTGACCACGTCTCCCATCGCTCTGACCGACGGCATCGAACGGCTGCTTTCGCCGTTGAAGGTATTTCGGTTCCCTTCGCATGAGCTTGCCATGATGATGACGATTGCGCTGCGGTTCATTCCGACTTTGATCGAGGAATCCGATAAGATCATGAAAGCGCAGATGTCGCGCGGCGCCGACTTCGAATCCGGCAATCTGCTTGTGCGGGTAAAAAGCATGGTTCCCGTTCTGGTTCCGCTGTTTGTGTCTTCGTTCCGAAAAGCAGACGAACTGGCAACTGCAATGGAATCCCGCTGCTATCACGGCGGCGAAGGCCGCACGCGCCTCCACTCCTTGCAATTTACGCGGCTTGATCTGTTCGCTGCGCTTCTTACCGCTGGATTCTTTGCTGCCACTTTGATTCTGTACATCGTTTTATGAGACGGATTCGCATGATAATCGCATACGACGGAACCGGATATGTCGGCTGGCAGACACAGCCGAACGGTATATCCGTGCAGGAAACCGTCGAAAAAGCGTTGTTCGAAGTAACGAAAGAACGGATTTCCCTGCACGGATCCGGCAGGACTGACAGCGGTGTTCATGCACATGCGCAGGTTGCACATTTCGATACGGGAGTTCGCATGTCTGCCGACAAATTTGCGATTGCGCTGAACATGCATCTCCCCTCCGATATCCGGGTTCTGTATTCCGAGGAATGTGATCCTGTGTTCCATGCGCGCTTTTCCGCAAAGAAAAAACAATACTGTTACCGGATCCGTCTCGGCGCGCATGCGGACGTGTTTTCGCGAACTACGGCCCTGCAGCTGCACGATTCGCTTGATCTTGTGCGTATGCAACAGGCCGCTAAGGCAGTGCTCGGCGAACATGACTTCCGCGCATTTATGTCCAGCGGAACGCACATGGAGAATACGATCCGCACGGTAATGCAGTCCGAATGGAGTACGGACGGTGCGTTTCTGATCTACACGGTTACGGGAAACGGCTTCCTGTATAACATGGTCCGGATCTTAGTCGGAACGATGCTCGAAATCGGACGCGGCAGACTGCAGCCGGATACGATTCAAAAAGCTTTGGAATCACACGACCGTTCCGATGCAGGGCCGACGGCTCCGGCACACGGTCTGCACCTGATGCGCGTCATCTACGACGAATTCGATACCGGGGAGGTGCTTTCGCGTGAACGATGAACGCTGGATGCGAGAAGCACTTTCGGAAGCTGAACTGGCGTTTTCGGAAAACGAAGTCCCGATCGGTGCGGTTGTTGTCCGGAATGATACGGTTATTTCCCGTGCGCACAACGATTGTGTGCAAACCTGCGACCCAACCCGGCACGCGGAATGCATCGCTCTGAAGGAAGCCTATCGGAAGCTGAAAACACTGGAAGGCTGTACGCTGTATGTGACCGTGGAGCCTTGCGCCATGTGTGCCGGCACAATACTGCAGCTTCGGCTCCCCCGCCTTGTTTTCGGCGCTTTTGAACCGGTCACAGGATGCTGCGGATCCAAAATCGATCTGACCGATCATTGGTTTGAAGCCAGCACCGCAACGATCGGCGGAATTTTAGAGCCACAATGCCGGGAACTGATGCAGCGCTTTTTTGCACAGTTTTGCAGGAATTGAAAAACTTTCAAAATTTTCTGTTGCATTTTTCGATCGGATGCGGTATACTGCATCTGTTAAGCAATTTGGAGAGATGTCCGAGAGGTCGATGGTGCAGCACTCGAAATGCTGTGTCCCGATAAGGGACCCTGGGTTCGAATCCCAGTCTCTCCGCCACAAAGCACGGCGATTAGAACGATCCCGTGCTTTTCTTTATCCGTTTTCCTATTGCCTCGATTCACCTTTTCCGGTATAATATTAATTAAAGCGTTTCCTTCAAGGAGTTTCCTATGGATTATGATTCGATAATTCTGCAGCTAATCAGTCTTTCCGAAGCGGATCCCTGGTATGTGCCGCTCCTTTCCAACGCTTCGGCGCTGCTGTTCGATTCGATGAAGGATCTGAACTGGGCAGGCTTTTATCTTTTGCGCGACGGAGAACTGGTTCTCGGACCGTTTCAAGGAAAACCGGCCTGTATTCATATTCCGGTTGGGAGAGGCGTCTGCGGAACAGCTGTTTCACAAAACCGAACGCTAAGGGTTTCCGACGTGCATGCATTTCCGGGACATATCTCATGCGACTGCGCATCCAATTCCGAGATCGTGATTCCGCTGTCTCAGAACGGAACGGTTTTCGGCGTTCTGGATCTCGACAGCCCGCTTTTAAACCGGTTCGGTGAAGCGGATCAGATCGGATTGGAACAGTTCGCAAAAGTGCTCTGCGAAGTCATTTCCTTTTGAGGTCCCGCTATGAAAGATGCCTATTTTGCCGGCGGATGTTTTTGGTGCATCACACCGGTATTTCGCGAGCAGAACGGCGTAGCAGAAGTGATCAGCGGATATTCCGGCGGCGATGAGCCGAATCCTTCCTATGAGGACGTCAAGCACGGTAAAACCGGACACCGTGAGAGCATCTGCATCCGCTATGATGAGACGATCGTCTCTTACGGTTCGCTCCTGAATATCTTTCTTTGGAGCATCGATCCGTTTGACGGAGAAGGACAGTTTATCGACCGCGGCAAGTCCTATACGCCAGCCGTTTATTACACCGAACCATCCGAAAAAGTTCTTGCCGAGCAAAGAATCCGGGTGCTTTCAAGCGAAACGCAAAAACCGGTTCCGATTGCCGTCGAACCGTTCAAGTCCTTCTGGCCTGCCGAGGAATCCCATCAGAATTACGATTTGAAAAACCCGCTTGCCTTTGCAAGAGAAATGGTTTTATCCGGCCGTAGACGCGAAAAAAGCCCTTCCGCATAAAGCGAAAGGGTCTTTTCTTACGGATGGATCAAAGAACGGATTTTGCAAAGGCAGCAATATTCTCGCGGTCCTCAGCATTCGGTCGATCCTTATGCAGGAACAGGAAATGACCCGGGCAGACAAATTCCTTGCTGCAAACCTTGATTCCGTACGATTCGGCAAGCATCCGAATCTTTTTATAAGTCGATTTTCCGGATGCCGAGGAACCGAAGTTCACAAGAAGACCAATTTTATCCGCATTGCGGCGCACAAAATCACCGATCGCCGCATCATAGGTTCCGGCGTACAGGGAGCTCCCGAGAAACAGCACGTCAACGTGTTCCGTGAGATCCGTTTCGACGCTTTTTGCTTTTGCGTCGACTGCATCCGCGATCGCTTCGGCAAGCAGTTTTGTGTTGCCGGAACGGGTAAAATACCGTACTTCTGCTTTCATGCTTTTTTCTCCTTACAGCAGTTTTTCAAGGCACGTCTTCACGTTATCCATCGATTCTGTCGGTTCAAACCGTGCAACAATCTTCCCTTCCCGATCGATCACGAACTTCGTGAAGTTCCATTTGATCTTTCCATTTTCGGCATAATCCGGATCCATCGACCCGACCACCCCTCTCATAATCTCCGCCATCTTCCCTTCGCCGAACCCTTGGAACGACGTATTGACAGTCAGATACTTGAACAGCGGTTCCGCATCGTCGCCGAGCACCTTGATTTTAGAAAACTGCGGAAACGTTATGCCGAACCGCCCGGTGCAGAACGTATGGATCTCCTCGTCCGAACCCGGAGCCT
>CADAQS010000070.1 GCA_902790115.1 uncultured Eubacteriales bacterium
GAAACGTCCGCAACGAAGACCGCCACGACCGGACGACCGGTGTCCTTGTTCTGCTTGTAGAGCTTCTGGGCGGCCACCAACGTGGCGCCGTCGACCTCGGGCAGCTCGGACACGTAGGAGTCCATGCCGTTGAACCCGTAGCCGCCGATCGCCGACAGCGCGAACGTTGCGAGGATCGAGCCGACGTAGGATTCGTACAGGTCGGCGCCCATGCCTGCGACGTCGCCGACGTTGTCACCGACGTTGTCCGCGATCGTTGCCGGGTTGCGCGGGTCATCCTCGGGGATCTTCTTCTCAACTTTGCCGACGAGGTCCGCGCCGACGTCCGCCGCCTTGGTGTAGATGCCGCCGCCGACACGCGCAAACAGCGCCATGAAGCTTGCGCCCATGCCGTTCATGACCATGATGTTGCCGATGGCGACCGCATCCCGGATGCCGAACGCATAGTAGAGTAGGAAGTACCAGAGCGTGACGTCGAGAATGCCGAGACCGACCACCGTGAAGCCCATGACCGAGCCTGCGGAGAACGCGACACGGAGGCCGCGGTTGAGTCCTTCGGATGCCGCCTGCGCGGTGCGGGAGTTGGCGTGCGTTGCGATCTTCATGCCGATAAAGCCCGCAAGCAGCGACCAGACGCCGCCGGTCAGGAACGCGAACGGCGTGAACTTGGACAGCATGCTGCCGCCGGACGCGAATGCGATGACCGCGAGGATTGCAAAGACGACCGCGAAGACCGGCAGAACCGTCTTATACTGCCGCTGCAGGTACGCGTTTGCGCCTTCCCGGATGGAACCGGCGATCTGCTTCATGCGCTCGGTGCCCTCGGAGAAAGACATGACCTTTTTCGTTTGCACCAGCGCGTAGATGCCCGCCAGCGCTGCTCCGATGAATCCGATCCAGAATAAGTTTTCCATAGTTACCTCTTTCCTGTTTGTTTTGATCTCCGTACAAAAGTTATTTCACCGGAATGGTCCGGACAACGGTCGGTTTTGTGTGCTTTACCGGTATTGCCGGACAACGGGCGGCTGCCGGATTCGTAAACGTTTGCGGAGTAAAAGAAATTCACGTCTTTCGGTGCCTCCCCGATTCCGATGGGGTGTACGGGACGAGTGCAAACGTTTGCGGAGTAAAAGAAATCGCGCTGCCGCTTGGATTTCCGGTGTAATGCCGGGACTGCATCGCTTTCGGATGCGATCAGACTGCGAGGGCCCGCGACGCATCGCCTTGTGCGAGAAAGGACGGATGTAGCGGGGCGGTCGGGGTGGTTGACCCCGGCGCGGCACGGTTTGCAGGAAATGCCGCGCCGGGGGAGGAGGATTCTGCACCGTTTCCGTAAGCGTTTACGAAAACGGGTAGAAAAGAAAACACGGTATCTGCTGCGTCTGCCGGGGGCCTTGCGGCCCCTGCGGCAGATAACCGGTGTTTGTTCGGGATTCGGAAAGGCCTTATGCCTTTCTCTGCTTTTTCTTGCGCAGCAGCACGATCGCGCCGATCGCGACGACGGCTGCGACGAACACGCCGAGGCAGATCCAGACGGCTGTGGACGGGCCGTTCTTTTCTTCCGCGGTCAGTCCCGCCGACGCGGAGCCGGAACCGCTGTCGCTGTCGGGCAGCGGCGCGGTGATCTCGTCGTTTGCGGTCAGCGGCGCAGCGGCTTCGCCGGACGCGCCCGGCTGATCGGGCAGCGGCGCGGTGATGTCGTCTCCGGCCGTCAGCGGAGCGGAGGCTTCGCCGGACGCGGCGGGTGCGGGAACCTTGGACAGGATCACGCTGTCGATCGGCTCATATTCGGCGCAGTTTTTCTTGGTTGCGGCGGCTGCCGAAACGCGCCGGTAGGCGGTCACGGTAACGGTGCCTTCGCTGACCTCAACATAGGTGAGGTACTGGCGCGGATCGTCGGAACCGCCGGTCTGGAAGTTCAGGAGATCGTCGATCTCGCCGCCGTAGTCGTCGAACTTCGACCCCATCGGGCTGGATGTGATGAACGTCGTGCCGTTCGACGGGTCGGCAGGGTTGCCGTCGCCGTCCACGGTCGCGCGGAAGTAGTTATGGATGTGTCCGTTGAAGAACAGATCGACATCCAGCTCGCTGCACATCTTCTCCAAGAATGCGGTCGCGGCCGGATCCTTCTGGACAAGACCCGCATGTCCCAGGATCACGCGGAACGTGCAGCCGGAGGCTTCGAAGACCTCTTTGGCCCACTGCTTCTGCATCTCGTAATAGTGCAGCTTGTCGGCGGAAGCGTCGGCGCCTTCGATGCCGGTATACGGATCGGTGTTCAGCGTGACGAAGCACACGTCGCCGACGACGAACGCGGAGGTCGTTTCGGCGAGCATCTCGTCGTCGATGCCCTTCGGCAGGTTTGTGCGGCCTTTGAAGTGCGAGTACACAACGTCGCCCTTGCCCTCATGGTTGCCGGGTGCGAACGCGGTCAGCGTCGTCGCGCAGATCTCGCCGATCGTGTCGTACAGGAACCGCCACTCGGACATCGTGTCGTCCTCGGTCAGATCGCCGACGTTTGCGACGAAGTCCGGATGCAGCGTATCGGTCAGAAACGTCTGATGCGTATACAGATAGGGGAGGTAGCCCTCCTCGTTCGTGGACTGCAGGTCGGAGATCACGATGAACGAGAACGACTTGCCGTCGGGCAGCGTTTGGAACGCATACACCGGGCTGACGTAATCGCGCGTGCCGTCGTTCGTGACCGCGACGTATTCGTATGCGGTCGAAGGCTCGAGCCCTTCGAGATCAACCGAATAGCTTGTGAAGGTTCCGTGATCGCCGCGCACATTGACGCGCTCGATCTCGGTGACCGGAACGACGCCCTCCCAGGCGGAACCGCCCTTGTGCCGCCAGCGCAGTTCGGAGGTCAGTCCGTCAGATTCGGTCATCCAGTTGAAGCACACCTCGGCGTAGGTTGCGCCGGGCGAAAGGGTCAGCTGCTCGGGCACGAACTTCGAGGACGCCGATACGACGTCGAGCCGGACCGTGCCCTCGGTCGGGAAGCTGTACGTTTCGCCGCCGATGTCAGCCGTGTAGTAATAGAATGCTGTTCCGACGCCGTCCGTCGGGAAGGATCCGATCAGGCCGGTTTCGGTCACGGTCATCGGGACCGAAGCGGTCAGGCCGCTCTTCTGCTTGGTGCTGCCGTAGTACAGCGTGCCGCCCGAAACGGTCTGCCCGTCCGGCAGGCGCAGCGGCGCTTCGATCGTGACCGTGTCGCCCGCATAGGCCTTGTTCACCATCGGCTCCGAGAGCGCGAGCACCGGCTCGGTCAGCGTCAGATCGGCGTCGATCCGATCGGTGAGGTTCACGCGGTCGGCAAAGTCCTTCAGCATCGGGTGACCGTTTGCTTCGTCGCCGACCCAGGTCCAGAGATTGTCAAAATCCCAGCCGAGCGCGTCGGTGTACAGCGCCTGCCCGAGAAGCTGTTCACGCGAAACGGGCGTGTACGCCGCGGCCTCGGGATGATCGCTCGAGACGCCGCCTTTGAGCACGGTGCCGTCCCAGACGTAGTTGTTGTGCAGGTGCGAGCCGGTATCGCCGCTGTAACTGCCGCACAGCAGGCCGACGTTCGTGCTCGCTTCGCCGCCGTCGATCGCATGGAGCAGCATCACGTTGTTGTCAATCGCAATGCCGCCTTTGAGGTTGCCGACGATGCCCGCGACGCTGTCCGCATCGGTGCCGAGCACCTTGATCGAGCCGCCGACGTAGCAGTTTACGATCTGTCCGCCCTTCGAGTTCGAGGCGGAGACGCCGCCCGCAGCGCCGTTTTCACCGCCTTCGCCGCGCACCAGAATGTCGCAGTAGACGAAGCAGTTGCGCGCGATGCCGCAGTAGCCGTTGTCGTTGCGCTTGATCTTGCCTGCAAGACCGCCCGCGGTCTTCTCGCGGCAGTCGATCGTGCCGGTGCAGACAACGTTGTCGATGTCGCCGTAAACGCCGCCCGCGAGGATGCCGCAGGTTGCGCCGCCGACGATCTCGGCGTCAAGGACCGCCAGGTTTCTGACGTATCCCTGACCGAAGTCGTGACCGACGTTGCCGAACAGGCCGGTGTATTTGTCGCCCATCCGGACGATGCGCAGGTTTTTGATCGCGTGGCCCTGCCCGTCAAACGTGCCGAAGAACGCGCAGTTGACGCCTTCCGCTTCGGTCTCGTCGGCAAGCGCGGCGATCGGCGGCAGATAGCCTTTGGTTTCGGTGCCGGAAAGCTGTGTGATGGTCGATCCGATCTTTTCCAGAAGCGGCGCCATGTCCAGGTCCTGCGTCAGGATGTAGGTCCCGCTGCACGGCGCGTCGGGCGCGCCGTCGCCGTTGGAATCCGCAGGCTTCCAGATGCCGGTCAGATACAGCAGCTGTTCGGGACTGGAAATTTCATAGCGTTCCTCGGCCGGATTGTAGACCGGTGGAACCGCGCCGAGCCCGGTCAGAACGTCAAGGGACCAAAAGTCCTGTTCCCACCAGTTCGCTCCGTTCTCCTCCGCCGGGATGCTCGTTGGCAAAAGCGAGAGCACCAAGAGGAGGGAAAGAACGAGCGGCAATACGCGTTTTTTCATCATAGTTCTCCTTTCCTTGGCGACTTCTGAAAAAAGGAATGTGGAGGCGGTCAAAAAGCTTGACCGCACTCCACAGATGGTCAGTCGTTATGCTGCGGGAACGAAGCCGTCGGAGGGAACGCCGAGCGCGACGAACTCGGCGATCTTTTTGAGATCCTTTTCCTTGGTGATCTCTTCATAGGACCAGTCGCCAAGGTCGGGCTTGACGGTGATCTTGTAGTTGTTGCCGAGCGGGGAGGGCGCTTCCCAGGTGAATTCCTCGCCGTCCACGGTGACAACGGTCACGGAGATCTTGTCGAGCTTTGCGGTCTCGCGATAGAGGAACAGGACGACTTCTTCGCTGTCTTCGGGACCTTCGCCTTCGGTGGGCAGGACTTCGGACAGCACGTTCGCGCCGCGGTCCTCACCGGTTGCGTAGATGTAGACTTCCTTGAAGCCCTTGCCGTACTTGTTCTTGAACTTCAGACCGAGCGCGGTGTATTCGACCGCTTCGGCAGCAGGTTCTGCAGCGGCTTCGGGAGCGGGTTCGGCAGCGGGTTCGGCAGCGGGTTCGGCAGCGGGTTCGGCGGGCGCTTCGGCTTCGCCGTCAAGCAGCGGGGAAGCGTCGTGCGCCAGCTGCTGACGCGCGGCTTCGAGCGCTTCGGCGTCGACGGCGGGCACTTCGCCGTACTTCGGATACCAGACGTCGGCGGATGCGCCGACAACGGTCATTTCGTACGCCAGACGCTCGTCGATCGGCATGTTGAGGTCGTCATCGGTGCCGTCATCCCATTCGATCTTGTTCAGGTCGCCGTCATAGGGATCCTTCAGAGAGATCTCGTTCTTCTGGTGATCGTTGCTCGGCGCCCACCAGTCGTCAATCTCCATCGTGGCATCCGTACCGTCGTCATAGACGAGGTAGAGGTAGTAGTTCTTGGCTTCGGGACGGAGGAAGAAGCTGAATACATACTTGCCGCCTTCCTTGGCCTTGCCCGGCGTCCAGGTATCGAGCTTCACACCCGCGTTGGTGTACAGATACTGGATCATGTTGTTGTACGCCTTGGGATCGCCGCCCTCTTCATAGAGGTAGAACTCGTTGATGTTCTTGCCGGTCTTGTTCTTGACTTCGGCGGCTACCGCGACATAACCGGGGTAGGTGCGGTCTGCGGTCATGCCGAGCGCGACGGCGAGGTCGATCGCGGCATGATCCTCTTCCTTGGCGGGTTCGATCTCCCACTTATCGGCTTCGGTGCCCTTGAAGGAGATCTCATCGTACATGTTCAGCGCGGATGTTTTGGTGGCGTTCGTGCCATCCGCATACACGGCGGTGATTTCGAATTCCACGCCTGCCGGACGAACGATGTAGATGAACTTCTCATAGTTGTCCGGATCGGCGTCCTTGTCCTGCCAGCCTTCGCGAACGACGCTGTTGCCCTTTTCCGCACCGACCGGGGTGATGTAGAGCTCGTTGATCGTAGCGCCGGTCTTGTTCTTGATCTGCAGACCGAGCGCGGCATACGTGACTTCGGGCGCAGCGGGCTCTTCCGCTTTGGCGGGCTCCTCCGCCTTGGCCGGCTCCTCTGCCTTGGCCGGTTCTTCCGCCTTGGCCGGTTCTTCGACCTTGGCCGGTTCTTCGACCTTGGCCGGTTCTTCGGTCTTGGTGTCGGTCGCAGCGGGCGCCGGCGTGTTCGTGCAGGCGATCGCGGCAAAGACCATCATCAGAACGAGAACGATGGAAAGTACCTTTTTCATAGTGTTCCTCCTCATGATTTTGTGTTATTGCACTCCGCGTTTGCGGAGGATGAACCGTGGTTATTCGATCCCGCAGGCGATTTCGCCGCCGTCGGAGATCGTAAAGCGGATGCCGTTGTGCGTCGCGGCGTCGAGCGTCGGCATCGCGCGGTTTTCGGTGCACAGCGCGACCGGCACCGCCTTCTGCACGAACGCGAACGTCTCGGCGCAGGGCCGTTCCTTGCGCGCGTTCGGGTCGTTCTGGCACGACACGACCGCGTAGCCGGGGGAGAGGCGACAAAGAAGCCGCATGGTCATCGACTTCCGGTCGCCGTGGTGCGGGAGCTTCAGAATGTCGCAGGGCGGCACCGGCTCGTCCTCCCAGTCAAAGCCGTACCGGTCGCCGGTCAGCAGCACATGCCGTCCGGCATAGGCGAACCCGAACATCAGGCTCGAATGGTTCCGCTCCTTGGACACGCGGTAGCATTCGGCGTAGTCCGCGGCTTCGCCGCGGTACAGGCGGTCGAATACGTTTTTCTGCCGCCGGATCACGTCCCCGCGCGGAAGATACGTCGTCATCGTGAGCCGGTCGGTCAGGTGCGATTCGCCCGGCACGGCGGTTTCGACCCGGCAGCCGAGCGCTTTGGCGCGTTCGGTGATGTCCCGAAAGATGTTCAGCGCATAGCACAGCCCGTTGATCGCCTTGTCGGTCGATTCGAACGATGGTGCAACCCACTCAGCATCCTGCGGCGGGAGGGTCAGAACGGTCAGCGCTTCGGTCGGGATCGCGTCAAGGATCCTGAGAGCGCCGCCAATATGGTCGATGTGCAGGTGCGTCAGCAGCATCCGGTCGATATGATCGATGCCGCGCGCCTTGAGATAATAAATCGCTTCCTTGCGCAGCGAGCCCTGCTTCGGCTCAAGGTACGGCCGTCCGGCGTCCACGAGCACGACATAGTCGCGCGCGTTTTGACGCAGCTCGCGTAAAAGGACGGCGTCGCCGTCGCCGACGTTGCAAAAGAAGACTTCCAGCATAGAATCAGGTGTTGTAGTAGGAGGGACGGTCCTTGGCTGCGATTTCGGCCTCCTCTGCGCGGCGGTATCTGCGGTACAGAAGATATGCGGCCGTGCCGCCGACGCCGATCGAGAGGATCGCAGGGAAGAACAGGTAAATGCAGAACATCCACAGATCCGTCCAGCCGTAGCCTTCGCTCCAATCGCTCATCAGAAGCGTTGCGGGGATCGTTAAAAGCACGAGCACGATCAGCCAGAGATACGCGCCGACGACGTAGCCCTTGTGCTCTTTGAACACAAAGAGCAGCGCGACGCACGGGATGCTGCCGATTACGGCGGTCAGAAGGTACTGGAGCGGAATCACAAGCAGGGAAGCATCCATGACCCGTCCGAGCAGCAGCCCCGCGCCGATAAAAGCGGCGGCATAGAGGATCGCATACAGGAGCGCGAGCAGGAACGAATACAGCCATGCGGCGCTCTTGGGGCGGCCGTTCTCATCGAGAAACGTCACGCGCGAAAACTCGTTGAACCTGCGGTCAAGCGTGGATTGCTTCTTTGCCATGGGATTCCTTTCGCCCTCCCGCGGAGCGGCTGCTCCGCGGGAAGGCCGCTTCGTTCAGTCTTATTTGTTTCTCCAGTCCGTCCAGGTATCCCAGTAGCTCTGGATACTCATGTAATAGTCATACACCTCTGCAAAATCAGGCGCTTTCAAACCGACCGAGGAGAGCTCTACGCCGGATTCCTGATACAGGAGGTCGTCGCGCACCGACCAGTGGCCGCGCTTGTCGAACACGGTGTAGCAGCCGCTGTTGCCGTCTTCACCGCCGAGCAGGTAGTTGATGAACAGGCGCGCGCCGGCGGGGTTGTCGGAATACGAGGTGACGTACACGTAGCTTGCGGCGTTCTGCGCGGTGTAGGGCAAAAGTCCGGTGACCCACGCGATATCCATGCCGTTCTCGCCCATGACTTCCTTGGAATTGTCGATCTTGGAAGCGGAGCACAGACCGAGCGTCGGTCCGTTCAGGGACTCGTGAACCGCCGCGACAACGGAGTCGCCGCCGTCGAGTTCGGTCGTCTGCATCTGCGTGAAGCGCCAGAACAGCTCAACGCCCGCGTTGTTCTCGGGGAAGTAGCGATAGCCGTTGTTCAGCAGCTTATCGGCGTAGGTGAAGACGAGATCCTTGCCGTACTGGGCTTTATACTGTTCGGCCAGCGCGTCGCCGTCGATGATCAGCTGCGCCCACAGCGCGGCGTAGGACGGCGCCTTGATGTCCTTGGTGAAGATGACCCATTTCTGGGTATTCTCGCCCGCGGCGTTCACGAAGGACTGGGTGTCCTCGTTATAGCCCTCGACGATGTCCCACCAGCTCTGAATCGGGCAGCCGTCCGGATAGATGCGGGTGTTGTAGAACCACGGATTGAACGTGGAATACAGCGGCATGCCGTACTTGAGCAGCTCCGGATCGATGTGCTCGCAGATTGCGGCGGGATAGTAGAGGCTGACGATGCCCGGCAGCACGAGGTCGTTGTAGATCTCGCCGGAGGAGTCCTTTACGAGCATCAGGTCCGCGCCTTCGTTGCCGCTTTCCCATTCAAACTCGATCTTGCCCTTGATCGTGTCCGTGTCGCAGGAGACGTACTCGAACTCGAGATCCGGGAAGTCCTTGGCGATCTTCTTCTTGGCGGTGTTGCCGTCGGCGGTCGTCGAATAGATCTTGATTACGCCGCCTTCGGCCTTTGCCATCTCATACAGCTCCTGCTGCGTCATGTGGTTCCAGTCGATGCCGTCCTCGCCGACCGTGTCGATCGCATCGGCGCCGGTCTTGACGGAATCGGTCGCAGGCTCGGTCTGGGCGGTTCCGCTGCCGGATTTTGCGCAGGCAATCACGGAACCGAGCATCAGGACTGCAAGCAGCAAAGCGAATACTTTTTTCATGAGGTTTGCTTCCTTTCTGTTGGTCTGTGTGCGGGAAGGGACGGCGTCAGTCGTCGACGCCGGCCTTGTGCTTGGTCTTTGCAAACTTGATCAGTCTTCCCGTGTCCTTATTATACACGTTCATACGGCCCGGATGCAAGACCACAAATACTTCCTGATTCATGTCATATTCCACAAGACCGACCTGAATCGCGAGGAACTCGGTG
>CADAQS010000071.1 GCA_902790115.1 uncultured Eubacteriales bacterium
AATGGCGGGACGTCGCCCTGCAGCAAAAAATAATCGTTTAAAATGTCCTCTGCGATCAGCGAGGCGATCAGCACGGCGTTGAGCAAAAGCAGTCTTCGCTGTTTTTTTCCGACGTACGGATCGAGCAGAACGACCAAAACAAGTCCCAGGAGCTGCAAAGCAAGCGGGATCAGAACGATCAGATGGATTTCGGATGCAAAGTCTTTCATACGGATTCTCCTTGTTTACGGACAGTATAGCATACATTCCGCCGCAGTTCAAAGAGAAAACCGGCTTCGGACGCGTTGGCGCATCGGAAGCCGGTTTCAAACGGAATAGCAGGTCAGTTGCCCATGAAATCGAGAATGCTGCTGATATGTGCAGCGCCGTCCGCATCCTCATAGAGATAGACGAACGCGTAACCCGCCTGCGGGTCGGCGGTGATTGTTCCGGATTCGCAGAAGATGCAGTACTGCATGCCGGATACGGACTGCGTGGAAAGCAGCGCGACCGGTGCGTAGCTTGCGCCGAAGTATTCGGAAAGCGCGCTCTTGAGCTTTTGGGAGAGCTCTTTCGTAACGGTCGGCAACTCCGCCCGGTTCCATCCGCCCATCGCCATGTCCGTATAGGTGCGTACGCCGGATAGGATCACGTCCCTGATCGTCACGTTCTTGTCACGGTCCTCATAGAGCAGGACGATCGCGTACAGATCCTGCGAATCCGGTGCGGCGATCGAGGTCTCGCACAGGAATGCGTAATTCGTTCCGTTCACCTGCTGGCTGCCGATATAGGCGACCGGCGTGTACGTTGCGCCGACGGTCGTGTCAGAGATCTTTTTGAACAGCTTCTGAAGCTTAGAGGTAACCTCCGAAGATTTGGGCTTTGTCCATGCGCCGGGTGCTTCCTCGGTCGGGATCGGCGTTGGCGCAGGTTCTTCCGTGGGCTTGGGCGTCGGCTCTTCGGTGGGCTCGGCCGTCGGTTCTTCGGTGGGCTCGGGCGTCGGCTCTTCGGTGGGCTCGGGCGTCGGCTCTTCGGTGGGCTCGGGCGTCGGTTCTTCGGTGGCTCGGGCGTCGGTTCTTCGGTGGGCTCGGGCGTCGGCTCTTCGGTTGGCTCGGGCGCAGGTTCTTCCGTGGGCTCGGCCGTCGGTGCTGCTGTCGGCGCGGCCGTGGGTTTCGGCGTCGGGGTCGGCTCCGGTGTTGCGGTGGGAACCGGCGTCGCTGTCGGTACAGGCGTTGCGGTCGGCACAGGCGTCGCCGTCGGTACAGGCGTTGCGGTCGGAACCGGCGTATCCGTGGGCTTCGGCGTCTCGGTTGGTTCGGGCGTCGCGTCCGGTTCGCCCGGCGGGTTCCGCTCCGCGTCAAATTCTTCGATTCTACGCACCGAAAAATCGCCCTGCACGGACATATCCAGCCAGACGAACGAATATCCGGTCTCCGGTTCGGCGGTCACAGGCGTCGATTCGGCGATGATGATGAACGAGAGTTCCGGAGAGACCTTCGTCGCGCACAAAGCGACGGGCGTATAGTCCACGCCGACGAGCGTAGAAACCGCCTCGTTGAAGCCCTTTTGAAGCTCCTCGGTGAGAACGGGATCGTCCGCCTGCTCGAAACCATCCGTATCCATTCCGGTCAGAATCGCGGAACGGCTGATGTCGATGATGCGGACGTCGCCGCGTTCCTCATACAGGAAGACCAGTGCGAACATCTCGCGCGCGCCGGGATAGACCACGGTCGCCCTTGTCAGGAAGGTGTGCACGGTTCCGGCCACGACCTGCTTTCCGAGGTATGCGACGGGAACGTAGTTCACGCCCAAAAGTCCCGCAAAGCCCTTGTAAAAGAGCGCGAGCGTTTCTTCGGTGAGCGCGGGGGATTTTGCGGTTTCCCATTCGGAGGGATCGACGATGATGATCGTATCGTCATCCTCCTCCGACGCTTCGGGGGAAGGCGTGACCGCGGCTTCCGCCGTGGGCTGGGCATCCGGTTCGACCGGCGTCGGATCATTGCCGGTGCAGGCGGCAAACAGGGAAAGGATCAACAGGATCGCGATCATCCATGCAGTTGTTTTTTTCATCATTTTTCACCCGTGTTCTTGCTCATTTTGGCGGTGTAACGCCATACATAATGAAATTATCATACCGCGTCCAACAAATGTCCAACAGCCGTTCGCACATTGCATCAAAAACGATGAAATACAGCGTTCTGTGTTGGACATTTGTTGGACAGGATTTGTTATAAATATAATTTATAAAGTAATTGCAGAAAGGCGCAACCAAAATCCATCACAGGAGGACCCATTATGCTGAACATCATGCGTCAAAAGAACGCGTCCGAACTGACCGTCGCGCTTTCCGGACGGCTGGATACGAACACAGCACCGGAGCTCGAAGCGGCGCTGAAAACTGCACTCGAGGGCGTCGAGGAACTGACCTTCGATTTCGAAAAGCTGCATTACATTTCATCCGCAGGTCTTCGCGTACTGCTTGCGACACAGAAGACGATGAACCGGCAGGGCAGCATGAAGGTCAAAAACGCAAACGAGATCCTCATGGAGGTCTTTGAGGTCACCGGTTTTGCGGACATTCTGACGATCGAATAAAGAAAAGGAACGAGAGGGGTATCGCAAATGGCAGAGGAAAAACGATTTACAAAAGCAACGTGGCAGATCATGGAACAGCTCCTCGAGGTAGATAACCTCGACGATGCGCTGTCCGGAAGTCTGGAGATCATTGTCAAAACGCTGAACAGCGAAGCGGGCGCGATCTGGCTTCTCGATTCGAAAACGGATCGGTTGAGCCCGATGTTCCATATCGGCCCTGCCGACATTTCCAACATCACCGTGGAAAACGGGCTCGGCATCGAGGGCGTCGTCACCGAGACCGGCAAATCCGTCATCGTGGAGGACGCGGCAAGCGACGCGCGTTTCGACGGCTCGGTGTTCGATGATAACGGACTCGTCACCAAGACCATGATCTGCGTCCCGCTGAACAATCTGCACGAGGTCATCGGCTGCGTGCAGATCGTCAACAAAAAGGACGGTACGCTGTACGACGCGGAAGAGCTGCAGCTGTGCGAACGCATGGCGTCGCTGGCGGCGATCACGATCGACGAAAAGGGATTGATCGTCGACCTCGGCGAACAGAAGGAAGTGCTGGCGTCGCTAAAGAACATCACCAAAGAGTTTCCGTCCGGCGACGGCGTGCTGAAGGTTTTGAAGGGCGTCAATCTCGACATTTATAAGAACGAGTTTGTGGTCGTGCTCGGCGAATCCGGCTGCGGCAAATCCACGATGATGAACATCGTGGGCGGCATGGACTTTCTGACCGACGGCGAGCTGATCGTGGAGGGCAAAGACTTCTCGCATCCGTCCGACGCGGAGCTGACGCAGTACCGGCGCGAGTACATCGGCTTCATTTTCCAGGCATATAATCTGATGCCGAACCTCACCGCGCTCGAAAACGTGCAGTTTATTGCGGAACTGGTCAAAGACCCGATGCCTGCGGAGGAGGCGATCGAAAAGGTCGGTTTAACTTCCCGCGCCAACTATTATCCCGGTCAGATGTCCGGCGGACAGCAGCAGCGCGTGTCGATCGCGCGCGCGATCGTGAAGCGTCCGAAGCTGATCTTTGCCGACGAGCCGACGGCGGCGCTCGACTATACCACGAGCATTGAAGTTCTGTCTGTCATTGAAGACATCGTCCGCAATCAGGGTGCGACGGTCATGATGGTTACGCACAACCCGGAGATCGCGAAAATGGCGGATCGCGTGGTGAAGATGCGAAACGGCAGGATCGCCAGCATCAAGAAGAACCTGCATCCGGTCAACGCGGAAGAACTGGTCTGGTGATCTGCCATGAAAAAAACGCAGTTTTTGGACGCGATCCGAAATATCAAAAAGAGAATCGTATCCTATCTGTCCGTCGTTTTGATCGCGCTTTTAGGCACGTCGATCTTTCTCAGCATTGGTTTTGCAAGCAAGGCGATCATGCGCAACGGCACGGACGCGTATGATTCCATGCGCTTCCGCAACATTGAGGTCATTTCAACACTGCTGATTTCGGAAGAGAATCTCGCAGCGCTCAAGGCGTTGGACGGCGTACAGGCGGTAGATCCGGTCTGGCAGGCCGGCGTTTCGATCTGTCATGACGAACAGTACGCGGATGCGGCTTTCGTCACCGCCGGGACGCAGGTCAACGTTCCGCAGGTGGTGGAGGGACGGCTGCCCGAAACGCCGGACGAATGCGCGATCGAACAGAGCCTTGCCGAAGCGCTGCACCTCGTGATCGGCGACCGGATCAGCGATTATTCCATGACCGACGACGCCGGACAGTACTTCCTCGGATTTGAGTTCACCATTACCGGCATTTTTCAGCACCCGGATCATCTCAGTCTGACGATTCCGGCGGCCGGTTATGTCATCGTGCCGAAAGAGGCGTTCGACCTCGAAACGCTGCACGGCGCGTGCATGAAGGCGGAGGTCGCGGTGGAAGGCGCTCGTGGCAATCGCTTTTCCGAAGCACATAAGAAGGTCGTTTCGACCGTGATCGACCGGATCGAGATGCTTGCCGTTGCGGAAACGCCGAAAACGGACGCCGCCGTAAAAGAAGCGGCACATGCGCAGATCGACGCCATGGAGCAGGCGAACCGGGAGGATCTGGAACGCGCGCGGCAGGAAACGCCGCCGGACGAAGATCAGATTGCCTACTTGGAGTCGAGATTTGAAAGCTACGCAGCGTATCACGAATCCATCGAAAATATGGCGCCGTGCCGCTGGATCGTCGTGGATGAACGCGGGAACACCGGCTTTGTGCAGATTCAAACGTGCAGCGAAACGCTGCGCGCCATTCAGATGAACTTCGGGCTGATGTTTATCGTGATCGGCGCGCTGACCATCCTTGCGACGATCGGCAAAATGGTCAACGAGCAGCGCACGCAGGTCGGCACGGTCAAGGCGCTCGGCTTTTACAACCGTGAAATCCTGCAAAAGTATCTGTTGTTCGCCGTCTCTGCCGTGGTCATCGGAACAATCCTCGGCAGTCTTGCCGCGCGGTTCTTTATGGAGGGCGTTGCACTGAACACCTATAACGAGTCCTTTGCCGTCGATCTTTCCGCACCGCTGTTTGATTGGGGACTTGTGCTGCTTGTGCTTTTCGCAGGGATCCTCCTTTCGGTCGGCGCGGTTTGGCTTTCCTGCCGAAGACTGATGAAGGAATCCGCAAATGCGCTGATGATGCCGCCGGTTCCTTTGGCTTCGCGCAAGGCGCAGACAGGCAAAAAACATGTGCTTGGACTGTATGCGAGGTTGATTCTGCGCAACATCCGGTCCGATTGGAAGCGCGTCACCCTGACCGTCGTGAGCATTTTCGGCTGCTGTGCCATGATCGGCATCGGCTTTACGCTGAAAAGCGCGGTCAACAACTGCACCGAACGGCAGGACAGCGAGATTCTCGCCTATGACGCCTCGGTGGAATATCAGTCCTATGTCGAGGAGGAGATGCAGAGCATTTTCGACAGTGCCGGCGTGGACAGCATCCAGCTGTACCGAACCGAAGTCATTGTGGAAACCGAGAGCATGGGGCTTGCCACACTGCTTTGCGGCGATATGAATGAGATCCATTCCATGCATCGCCTGCTCGATTGGAAAACCGGTCAGCCGCTGTCGCCCACGGACGAAGGCGTCTATATTTATCAGCGTCTGGCGGAGACTGAAGGGCTCAGCGTGGGCAGCGAAATCAAGCTGATGATCGGGCTTTCGGACGCGGCAACGGTCAGAGTTGCAGGGGTGTTCAAAAACTATATCGGTCTGACAATCGTGATGAGCGGCGATTATTATGCGTCGCAGTTTGGCAAAGATTTCACACCCAACACGTTTTTCGTACGGCTGAACGGCGCGGATCAAGACGCGCTGCTGACCGCGCTCGATGAAACCTGGGGACTCGTCTCATGGACGCCGTCCGCCGGCAACCGCACCGCGTTTGAGGCGGCGACCGCCTCGATCAATTCCGTCGACGCGCTGCTGATCGCGATTGCGGCGATCATGGCGGGCGTGGTATTGCTGAACCTGACCAATACCTTTGTCCTGCAGAAAAAGCGCGAGCTCATCATCATGCGGATCAATGGCTTTACGGTAAAAGAGCTGATCGGCTATCTGTTGCGCGAGACGGCGGTTACCACTGTGATCGGCATTCTCTTGGGCGTCGCTTTGGGCTGCGGAATCGGGTACTATATCGTCCGCTCAGTGGAGCTGCCGTATACGCAGTTTGACCGCAGCATCTGCGTACCGGCATGGCTGTACGCCGCGGGGATTACCGCTCTGTTTGCCGTCGTCATCAATGCAATCGCGCTGATGAAGGTGAAAAAGCTGAAGCTGACGGATCTATCCTGATGCGTAAAATGTCTGAACAAACAGGAGAAATTATGCGCAAAAAAATATGGATCGTGTTGCTGATCGTGCTGATCGTCGCTCTGGCGGCAATCGGCATTGCCTTGCGGATCAACGCGCAAAAGAAAGCGGATACGGCGGTTATTCCTTCTGCGTCGCCTTTAGACATGGTCCAAGCGCAGGCGACAGCGGAGACGATCCCGACAGCGGAACCCACCTCTGAACCGGATACGGAAACAACGGAGCCTGCTCCGGCCGTATCGCCTGCATCTGCGCCGGAAACAGGGGCGCCGGACTATAACGATCCGGACGCCTGGGCGTATTTTGCTTTGGGTGAGGGCAAGGACGCGGACGTGTTCCTCATCTGTCCCACCGTGGACACCAAGAGCGAAAGCAACGCCTTTGACCTCAACGAAAAGCTGAAATCCAGATTCCTCTATGCTTTGGATCTGGAGAAAGGCATCTTTTCCGAAACAGGACGGCTGTATTCCCCCTATTACCGGCAAATGTCCATCCATGCCTACCGGTTTGATGAATCGGAGCGGGAAAAGGCGAAGGCCGTCGCGTATCGGGACGTTTCCGCTGCCTTCCGTTGGTATCTCGATCATGAGAACGGCGGCAGACCGCTCATATTGGCGGGTTTCTCCCAAGGGGGAGAAATGTGCCTGGAACTGCTGAAAGAATACTGCGGCGATACGGCGGAAGGGAATGCCTTGCGGTCAAAACTGATTGCCGTGTACGCGCTCGGGTGGGCGGTGACGGAACAGGATGTTGAGGACTATCCGCAGATCGTTCCTGCCCAAGGAGAGTTGGATCCGGGTACGGTGATCAGCTTCGACTGTGAAGACGGAACGCTGACCGAAACCATTATCATTCCGGCGGGGATCAAGGCGTTGTCCATCAATCCGCTGAACTGGAAGACCGACGGAACGCCCGCCGACCGGTCGCTGAATCTGGGCGCGGTCATGGACGCCGGAGCAGAGCCGATCCCCGCGCTTTGCGGCGCGTATATCGGATCCCGCGGCGAGCTGGTGGTGACGGATGTGAGAACAGAGGATTATCCGCCCGGTCTGGACATCTTTCCCGAGGGGGCGTATCACCTGTATGATTATATGTTCTTCTTCACCAACCTGAAGCAGAACGTGGCGGACAGGACGGCGGCGTTCTTTGCCGAAGTCCGGCAGGATTCATAAGACGAGGCGCTTGACCGGCTGCTTCGGAATGTGTTTGAATGGTCAATAAACAGGACAGAGGTAAAGAACATGCTATCTGAAAAAGTCATCCGGCGTTCCGATATGATCCGCTGTGCGCTTTGCGATCATGCTCCGTGCTCGGCAGCCTGCAGGCATTGCGATCCGGCGGCGCTTCTGCGCAGCATCTGGTTTGACGACGAACGCGCGGCGGCGCTGCGTTTTCCGGGAGGAAATCCCTGCATCGGCTGCGACGCGCCGTGCGAAGCCGCATGCGTGCGTCCGCATGAGGTGCCGATCCGGGATCTTTTAACGCGGCTGCACGACGAGGTGCGCCCGTATCTGGACGAGCCGCTGCCGAAGGACGAATCGATCCTCAGAACGGATTTTTGCGGTATTCCTCTCGAGAACCCGTTCTTTCTGTCCTCTTCGGTCGTGGCAAGCACGTACGACATGTGCGCCCGGGCGTTCGAGGCGGGCTGGGCAGGGGTCTGCTTCAAGACCATCTGCTCGTTTGACATTCACGAGGCGTCGCCGCGCTTTTCCGCGATCACCGGGGACAACGGCAGCATCGTCGGATTCAAGAACGTCGAGCAGCTTTCGGATCACAGCGTCGCCGAAAACATGGAGATTTTCCGGGCGCTCAAGAAAAACTATCCGACCAAGTTCATTCTTGCCTCGATCATGGGACAGAACGACGCGGAGTGGGAGGAGCTTGCGCGGCTGTGCGAGGAGAACGGCGCGGACGCGATCGAGCTGAACTTCTCCTGCCCGAACATGATGGACGAGGGACTGGGCTCGGACATCGGACAGGTGCCGGAGCTTGTGGAACGCTTCACTGCGGCGGCGCGCCGCGGGACAAAGATCCCGATCCTTGCAAAGCTCACGCCCAACGTGGCGGTCATGAGTCCCGCGGCGGAGGCGGCAAAGCGCGGCGGAGCGGACGGCGTCGCGGCGATCAATACGATCAAGAGCATCATCGGCGTCAATCCGCACACCTACGTTTCCGCGCCTGCGGTGCACGGCAAATCGGCAGTCGGCGGATACAGCGGAAATGCGGTCAAGCCGATCGCGCTTCGGTTTATTGCGGAGCTCGGACAGAATCCGAATCTTTCCGGCATGCACGTCTCCGCCATGGGCGGCATTGAAACGTGGCTGGACGCTTTGGAATTCATCCTGCTCGGCGCGGGCAGCATCCAGATCACCACGGCGGTCATGCAGTACGGCTACCGCATCATCGACGATCTCAAGGCCGGACTTGCCTATTATCTTACGGAGAAGGGATTCAAAAACCTTCGCGAGGCGCAGGGGCTTGCGCTGGATGCCGTCAGTGACACCACGGACGTTCTGGAGCGCGATACGGTGATCTTCCCGAAGTTCCACCGTGAAAAGTGCCTCGGCTGCGGACGCTGCGTGATCTCCTGCGCGGACGGCGGGCATCAGGCGATCCGGCTGGACGAGAACCGCAGACCGGTCCTGAACGGCAAAAAATGCGTCGGCTGCCATCTTTGCCTGCTGGTCTGTCCGAATCATGCGATCTCGTCAAGCAGAAAGAGGATCAAACGGTCATGAGAACGAAATACAGACATCCGGATCCGGCGGATCCGTCCGGGTTTGTCGTGTTGGCGGACTTTGTCCCGCATATCATACAGGAGATCCGGTATCATTCCACCTATAACTTCATCGGCGAACGGATCGACGGCTATGAGGAGCCGGTCGCGCTGCTTTCGATCGAAGCGGCAAGAGCGCTGAAAGCCGTCGGCAATGAACTGTTTGTGCAGGGGTATCGGCTCAAGGTGTTCGACGCCTACCGTCCGGTTTCGACCGTCAGACAGTTCATTCTCTGGGGCATCGAGGACATGGATATCCGTATGAAGCCGTACTTCTATCCGGACCTTGAGAAACAGGAGTTGTTTGCGAAGGGGTATATCGCAAAGCAGTCGAGCCACAGCCGCGGCAGCGCGATCGATCTCACGCTTCTGGACATGAAGACCGGCAAAGAGGTCGATATGGGCAGCCCGTTCGATCTGTTCAGCGAGGTTTCGCATCCGGATTACCGCGGCGTCACGCAGGAGCAGTATGAAAACCGCATGCTGTTGCAACATGTCATGGTCAGAAACGGTTTTCTGCCGCTCGACTGCGAATGGTGGCACTTTGTTCTGAAAGACGAGCCGTACCCGGACACCTATTTTACTTTCCCGGTTTCCGCTTTTTCGTTGAGAGGATAACAAAGCAGAATATCAGCCCCAGAAATTACCGCGGCTGATGCTGTCAGATGTTGTACACAAAGTGGACACAGTTTATCTTTTTTCACTGGACAGATTGAACAATTTGATCTATATGTAGTATGAAAATGAACTGCTTATAACAAAATATTGTGGCACGTCACCAAAAAGAACAATTCGATTCCGGGTGGTGCCTCCAAAGAAAAAACACCCCGTGCGGGTGTTTTTTCTTTGGTTTCATCACTCCCACGAGAGAAGCGGCGCTATGGCGCCTCGGGAACAAAGCGCATCGGAACGGGCGGAGGATTATGCAAAGCAAAAGATCAAACGCCAAAAAAGAAAGGTTTTCCATCGGAAAA
>CADAQS010000072.1:0-11433 GCA_902790115.1 uncultured Eubacteriales bacterium
TTTTGTGAGCCGGCTGATCTACTTTTACCAGTATCATCATTTTTACAGCTGCGTCGATGCGATTCACTATCCGTCCGAGTTCATCCGGAATCTGTTTGAGGACCGGATCGGACGCAAGACGAACGGTTATGTGATTTCGAACGGCGTGAACCCGTACGTCGTTCCGCGTCCGACGGAAAAGCCGAAAGAGTACCGAGACGATATCGTGATCCTCTCGACTGGGCGGTACTCGCGCGAAAAGGCGCAGGAAGTGCTGCTTCGTGCGGTGCGATATTCAAAGTACAAGGATCGCATCCGGGTGATTCTCGCCGGGCAGGGCGTCCGAGAGGCGTACTACCGCATGCTCGCCCGCAAACTGCCGCTTTCCCCGGTGTTCAAGTTCTATCCGCGCGACAGGATCGTGGACGTTTTGAACAGCTGTGATCTGTACGTACACACGGCGGAGATGGAGCTCGAGGGCATCGCGTGCCTCGAGGCGATCAAGTGCGGAAAGCTGACGATCGTGTCGGACTCGAAGCTCTCGGCAACGCACAACTTTGCGATCGATCAAAGCTGCATTTTCAAAAGCGGCAAGCCGAAGGATCTGGCGCGCGTGATCGACTACTGGCTCGATCATCCGGAGCGCAAGGCGGCGTATGAACAGCGGTATCTTTCGAGCGGACATGCTTTCGATCAGGACTACTGCATGGATCGCATGGAGGAGATGATCGTGGAGGTAGCGCATGCGAAGGGATAAGAAGGTGGTCTATTACCGCGATCCGGTGCACGACGATTTCGCCGGCACGCACATCGACACCGGCGTTGTTGACGTATCGTACCCGTACGTGCACAACCGATTCTGGAACGGCTTTTCCGCGGTGCTCTACGCGCTCGTTGTGCCGGTCGTATGGTTTTTGCACCGCGTCATTGCGGGCGTACGCTTTTCGGGACGCAGCAACCGCCGTCAAGTCGACGGACCGTGCTTTTTGTACGGCAATCATACGGCGATGTTCGACGCGTACACGCCGGCACTGCTCTCGTTTCCGCGACGGGCGGACGTACTCGCGGGGGCGGATGCGTTTTCGATCCGCGGCTTACGCACGATTGTGCAGATGCTCGGCGCCGTCGCGGTGCCGAATCGGGTCAGCGGCATGAAACATTTTATGGACGCGGTGGAGCGCTCGTACCAGGCAGGACGCGATATTGCGGTTTTTCCGGAGGCGCATATTTGGCCGTACTATACGGGTGTGCGTCCGCTTTCCCCCACCTCGTTCTCGTACCCGGTTAAGCTCAATGCGCCGGTCATTGCATTTTTTACGGCCTATTCCGAGCCGAAAGGGATCTTCAGAGCCTTTCGCAAGACTTCGACCGTGGTCTACGTCAGCGAGCCGATCTACCCCGATCGGAACCTGCCCTACAAGGAGGCGCAGCGCGATCTCTGCGAGCGCGTGTCCGCGTTCTTTGCGCAGACGTCCCGCGCGCACAGCACTTATTCCCCGATCGAGTATGTGCAGGTGAAAGAGTGAGAGAGCTGCATGGCTTACAGTCCCGATCATGTGATCGGGATTTTTTCTTTTGGAAATAATAAAAATGTATTTCTTCCGGAAAAATCATCATTCTCTTTCTTGATTGCTTTTCACGCTCCGGCAGCTCTTTTTTTGCTATCGCCCGGAATCGGGCGGTTTTGCGCGGCAGATTGTTTATCCGCGCGGGCGGAGGAGACGTTTTGAACGAATGTTCAGTAAAATATTACATGTTTGTTGCAACTTTTTATTCGGATGTGTGGTATAGTTAGAGCAGATGGAAAAACAAGGAAAATCCATCGGGATTTGAGTCCGTGCAAATTTCCATATCGAGGAGGAATGATATACATGAGAAGAATGATCAGTCTGTTCCTTGCGGTTCTGACGGTGCTGGCGCTGCTGCCGGCGACCGCGTTCGCCGCGAGCGAGCAGTACGTCGTGAACAATTCCGGCACGGCAGTCGGCGTCTTCAAAGCGATCGGCGACGGGAGTGCGTCGGGTGAGCTTGCAAGCGGTGCGAAGGACAAGTACCTCGGCACCGAAACCAAGGACGGCGTTACGTGGTACCGAATCCCGTCCGGCTACGTCAAAAAGGTCGAGGGCGTCGAGCTCGTGACCGAAAAGACGCCGGAACTGAAGGCGGAAGGCGGGTCGTATCCGTACGACGGCAAGGCGCACGCCGTGACCGCAAAGGTCATCGACGGCGAAGGTTACACGATCGAGTATTCGACCGACGGCGGCAGCACGTGGGCGCAGACCGTTCCGAGCCGCACCGAGGTCGGCAAAGTGACGATCAAGGTCCGCGCGGTCAAAGGGGACGAAACGCTGACCTGCAACGACGTCACGCTCGAGATCACCGAAGCGCCCAAGAGCCCGAAACCTGTGACCGCGATGGTCGAGGACGGCGAGGGCTATACGATCGAGTATTCGATCGACGGCGGCAAAACGTGGTCGGCAACCGCGCCGAGTCTGACGCAGCCGGGCAAGGTGACCGTAAAGGTTCGCGCGCTGAAATCCGGCGCCGAGACGCTGACCTGTGCGGACGTCGTGCTCGAGGTCACCGAGGGTAAGGCGCCGAAGCTGACGGCATCAGGCGAGTCCGTGACCTACGACGGCAAGGAGCATACTGTGACCGCAAAGGTTGAAAACGGCGAGGGTTACACCATCGAGTATTCGACCGACGGCGGCAAGACGTGGTCCGAAAAGGCGCCGGTTTTGAAGGAGGTCGGCAAGCTGACCGTCAAGGTTCGCGCGACCAAGTCCGGCGCGGATACGCTGACCTGCGACGACGTCGTGCTCGAAGTCAAAGCAGCCGAAAAGGAATCCTATAAGACTGTCACGATTGTGAACTGCAAGAAGTGCGTCAATGTCCGCAAGGGCGCGAGCAGCAGCACCAAGGCGATCGGCGCTGCCAAGAAAGGCGCGGTCTATAAAATGCTCGGCAAAGAGGGCAAGTGGTACAAGATCCAGTACACCGAAAAAACCGAGGGTTACGTCTACTATGAGTATGTCAAGGAAGGCTCCTCGACCGACGATCCGACGCCGACGCCCACGCCTGCACCGGATTCTTCCGGCAAGATCGTCACGGTCGTGAACTGCAAGATCTGCGTCAACGTGCGCAAAGGACCGAGCTCGCATACGACCAAACTCGGCACCGCCGATAAGGGCAAACAGTTCCCGTACCTCGGCACCGAGGGCAAGTGGGACAAGATCCAGTATACCGACAAGACGGTTGGTTACATCTACACGGAGTATACCAAGATCTCTGACGGCACCGCGCCGGTCGATCCGGCCGATTCCGATGACGACGATCCTGCCGGCAAGATCGTGACGATTGTAAACTGCAAGGTGCGCGTCAACGTCCGCAAGGGCGCCGGCACCGACACTGCGAAGATCGGCACCGCCGACAAGGGCAAGAAGTTCACCTACCTCGGCAAAGTCGGCAGCTGGTATAAGATCCAGTACAACGAAAAGACCGTGGGCTACGTCTATGCAAAGTACGGCAAGGTCAGTTCGGGCAGTGCGACGCCGGATCCGGTCAAACCTGACAGTGACAACAAGACCGGCACGATCGTGAATTGCAAGACGATGGTCAACGTCCGCGCGGAACCGTCGAGCAAGAGCAAACTGCTTGGCACGGCGAAGAAGGGATCGACCTACAAGGTGCTCGGCACGAGCGGCAGCTGGACGAAGATCGAATACAACGGCAAGGAAGCCTACGTGTTCAGCAAGTACATCAAAGTCAAATAAGGACCCAAAAAGCGAGAAAACGGCAAAAACTTCGGCTTTTGCCGCTTTTTCTTTTTGGCAAATCAGATTGCATCGGATTTTGATATATGGTATCATATATGTAGCATATTAACGAAGGAATCACGATGGAACAGACACCCTACCGACAGAAAGAGCATTTGACCTATCCGGACGCGACAATGTTCGAGATGCTCGAACGGATTGCAAAGCAGTATCCCGATGAGCCGGCTTACGAATTCTACGGCCGAAAGACAAGCTATGCGCGCTTCGTGCAGCGGATCGAAACGGCGGCGCGTGCACTGAAAAAGGCTGGTGTTGGTCCCGGCGACGCAGTCACGGTCTGCATGCCGAACACGCCGCAGGCGCTTGACTGCTTCTATGCGATCGACCGGATCGGCGCGGTCGCCAACATGGTGCATCCGCTCTCGGCACAGACTGAGATCACCTATTATCTGAATCTGACCAAAAGCCGTCTGCTTCTGACCGTTGATCTGTTTTATGAAAAGGTCGAAGCTGCGATCCGACAGACGGAGCAGCCGGTCACGATTCTGATCGCGCGGATGCAGGACGAACTGCCACTGCATCTTGCGGCGCTGTATGTGCTGAAAAAAGGAAAAGACTATCTGCGGTTTCCCAAAAGCCCGCACCGGCTTTGGAAGACATTTTTGAAGGATGGGGAAGGGATCACGCTGCCGCCGGCGTCGTTCGGTCCCGACCGCACGGCGGTGATTCTGTACAGCGGCGGCACGAGCGGACGGCCGAAAGGAATTTGCCTTTCCGACCGCAACTTCAACGCCTGCGCGATGCAGGCACGCGAAGCGATCGGCGAGCAGTTCCGCACCGGACTCAAGATGCTGAGCTGCATGCCGCTGTTCCACGGATTCGGGCTCGGCATCAACCTGCACACGGTGCTGATTCACGGCGTGAGCTGCATCCTGATGCCGACGTTCAACAGCAAAACCTATGCCGACATGCTGCGGCGCAAGAAGCCGAACTTCATCGCAGGCGTTCCGACGATCTTCGAGGCACTGCTGCACATGCCGCAGATTGACAAGCTCGATATGCGGTTTTTGATGGGAATGTTCTGCGGAGGCGATTCGCTTTCGGTCGAGCTGAAAAAGAAGATCGACGCCTTTTTGGCTGCGCACAACGCGACGATCCAGGTGCGCGAAGGGTACGGTCTCACCGAGTGCGTGAAGGCAAGCTGTCTGACCCCGAAGTACGGATACCGGGAAGGAAGCATCGGCATCCCGTTCCCGGACACGGAGTACCGGATCGTCAAGCCCGGCACCGCGGAGTTTCTGCCGGCGGGCGAGGAGGGCGAGATCATTCTGCGCGGACCGACGCTGATGCAGGGGTATCTGAACGACCCGGAGGAGACGGCAAAGGCACTTCGGACGCTGCCGGACGGGAAAACCTGGCTGTACACCGGCGACCTCGGCTGCATGGACGCGGACGGGTATGTATACTTCCGCCAGAGGCTCAAGCGCATGATCATCACGAACGGTTACAACGTCTATCCGGCGCAGATCGAGAACGTAATCGACAGCTGTCCGGAGGTTTCGTACAGCTGCGTGATCGGCGTGCCGGACCCGCGGCGCATGCAGAAGGTCAAAGCGTTTATCGTGCCTGCTGAGGGCTTTGTGCCGAGCGACGAGACGAAGGAACGGATCATGGAGCAGCTTCGGCTGCATGTGGCAAAATATGCGCTGCCGCGTGAGATCGAATTTCGCGCGGAGCTGCCCAAGACGCTGGTCGGCAAGGTCGCCTACCGGCTGCTCGAGGAGGAGGCTGCGCAAACGGCGGCGTGACAATCCGGTCGGACCGAAGGGAGAGGGAGCATGGAGAAACAAGCGAAACGGCATTGGGGAGACCGGCGCGACGGCCGATGGGTCAAGGCGCCCGGTCTGCAGACGGTGATGGGGTATCTGATGCCCAAAAGAACCGACTGCGAGGTGTATCTGAACGATACGATCGACGCAACCGAGCTGATGCAGTATCTGGAGCGCAGAAACGCCGAGCATCCGGACTATAAGACGACGCTGTTTCACTGCGCCGTGACCGGCATGGCGCGCATGGTGCGCGAACGCCCGCTGATGAACCGGTTTATTCAGGGGTACCGCATGTATGAGCGAAACGAGATCAGCATCAGTTTCGTCGTCAAACGCCGCTTTGCCGACGGTGCCGAGGAATCGCTGATGGTTTTAAAACCCGGCGATGCGGACACGCTCGATTCGATCAGTCAGAAGATCGTCGGCAACGTGCGTGAGACGCGCAAGAGCGAACACTCGACCGGCGGCATCGACGAGCTTCTGGACAAGTTCGCCGCGCTGCCGCGGTTCGTGCTGATCGTTGCGATCCGGATCATCCGCTGGCTCGATTTCTGGGGCATCAATCCGAAGGCGCTGACCGAGGGCGATCCGAACTATACGACGATTTTGACGAGCAATCTCGGCAGCATCAAGTGCCCGGCGGTCTATCACCATCTGAACAATTACGGCACCAACAGCGTCATGATCACGATCGGAACGCTGCATAAGGAAGAGGTTCTGATGCCCAACGGCACAAAGCAGATCCGCGATCTTGTGGACGTCGGCGCAACGCTCGACGAGCGTATCGCGGACGGGTTCTACTTTGCGCGGAGTCTGAAGCTGATTAAGCATATCTTCGCCAATCCCGAGCTGCTCGAACGCCCGATCGGCGAACCGAGCGGATTTGAATACTGAAAAGAAAAACGGCCGTCCCTGCCTCGGGACGGTCGCATTGCTTTTGGATTTCAATACCCGATCAGCCTGTGCTTCAGCGCATACAGGATCAGCATGTGGACCGGATAGATGAGGTAGAACGCGTACTTCAGCACCGGTCCCTGAATGAAACCGCGCTTGCCGTTGTACAGCGCGATCGGGATGAACGCGAGGCCGGCTTTCCATCTGGCGGAGAGAATGCCCGAGCCGATAACGGCGCGCACAAGCTCGTGCTCGCGCAGCGCATAAAGGAACAAAATGAAGCAGAACCCGTTCGAGCCGTAGTCGCACTTCAGCACCGTTGCTGCGGCAAACAGGGCGAGCAGCGACGCCGCAAGCGGGACGATCCTCTCTTTGTACCGTTCGATCGCGCAGAGGCCCAAAAAACCCAGAAACAGTGTGAAGAACACGTTCTGGCTCGCAATGTGGAACAGTTTTCCTGTGTGTTCGAGGTTCCACGGGATCTCGGACAGCAGCGCGAACACGCCGAGGTTGACACCGTAACGCAGGCGGCTGCGTGTGTGCCCAAAGCCTTCCGTGATCAGAAAAGCGTAGAGCGGAAATGCGACGCGTCCGATCGCGCGCATCAGGGTATAGAGCGTCAGCGAATGTCCTGCGATCGTGAACAGGATGATCGACTGGTTCGACAGCAGCACCGACGCCGTATGGTCGATCAGCATCGTCACAACGGCGACCACCTTGAGGGCGCTGCCGCTTAAAAAGCGGTACTTTTCCGGCAGGATGCGTTGGTTCATGGGAATATCCTTTCCACAGGGGATTGATCTGATTCCAGTATAGCGAAATTCCAAGCCGCCGTCAATTTGATTCTGCCGTTCCGGTAAAATTCCCGGGCTGCGATTGACAAACCCTGCCGCGCATGATATATACATCTTGACACTATAAACGGAGGAATACCTTATGCGGATTATCACGATCAGCCGGCAGTTCGGCAGCGGCGGGCGCGAACTCGGCAAGCGCCTGGCGGAGCGGCTCGGCTGGGATTATTACGATAAGGAGATCATCGATACGCTTGCCGAAAAGGATGGGCTTGTGCCGGATTATGTCAAGTCGGCGCTGTCCAACCATGGCTGGCACAATGTGCAGCTGACCTACCGCAACAGCTTTTCGCATCTGCTGTACGACCCGGGCATGAGCACGCAGCTTCTGATCCGCGAGCGCGAAATCCTGTGCGAGATCGCCGCGCTCGGAAATGACTGTGTAATCATCGGACGCGATGCGGATGTCATTTTGGAGGATCTGCACCCCTTCCGGGTCTATGTCTGCGCCGAGATGCAGGCACGTCTTGCGCGCTGTATGCGCTTTGAACAGAACCGACCCGAGGCGGAGCGGCTGACCGAAAAGCAGGTGCTGCGCAACATCCGCCGCATCGACCGGAATCGCGCCAACACGCGCGAGATTCTGACCGGCAAGACGCACGGCGACGGCAGCGCGTTCGAGCTGACCGTGAACACGACCGGATGGAACATCAAGCAGCTGTCGAAAGCACTTTCGGATTTTGCGCTTGCGTGGTTTGAGGCATAAAGATGGAAAAACGCATCTCCCGCAAGGATCTGACCGAGGGCGCTGTCTGGCAGAAGCTGCTGCTGTTCTTTTTGCCGATTGCGGCGGGAACCTGCATTCAGCAGCTGTACAACGCGGTGGACGGCGTGATCGTCGGCCGGTTCGTCGGCACGGTCGCGCTTGCAGCGGTCGGCGGCAGTTCGGCACAGATCATCAACCTGTTGATCGGCTTTTTCGTAGCGATCACCTCAGGCGCCTCGGTCGTGATAGCGCAGGTCTACGGCGCCAACCGTATGCGCGACGTGCAGATCGCCGCCGGAAACGCGATCGCCGTGTTTGCGCTGCTCGGCGTACTGCTGACCGCGTTCGGCCTGGCCGCATCGCCGCTGATGCTGCGGCTTTTGAAAACGCCGGTCGATACGCTCGAGGACTCGATCCTGTACCTTCGGATCTATTTTTTAGGCGTGCCGTTCGTGCTCGTGCTGAACATGGAATCCAATATGCTCCGCGCGGTCGGCGACTCGTTCAGCCCGTTTCTGTACATGGTCATCGGGTGCGTCGCCAACATCGTGCTGGACACGGTGTTCGTCGTCGTATTCGGCTGGGGGATCGCCGGCGTGGCGATCGCAACGGTCGCAGCGCAGGTGCTGAACATGCTCCTGCTGACCGTCAAGCTGCTGACGACCAAGGAATCCTACCGCATGAGCTTTCAGGAATTGAAGCTCAAAGGCGTTTACCTGAAGAACATGCTGCGGCTCGGCATTCCGGCTGGGCTGCAATCGTCGATGTATGCGGTATCGAACATGATCATTCAGGTCGGCGTCAACTCACTCGGAACCGTGGTCGTCGCGTCGTGGGCGATGACGTCCAAGACGGACGGCATCTTTTGGGCGGTAAGCAGCGCACTCGGCGCCGCGATCACGAGCTTTGTCGGGCAGAATCTCGGCGCGGGCAGGGAGGACCGGGTTAAGCTCTGCGTGAAACAGGGCATGATCCTTTCGACGATCATTACGGTCTCACTCAGCGGTCTGATCATGCTGCTCGGCATGCCGCTTTTGCACATTTTGACCGAGGATCAGGCTGTCATCGAAACGACATATCAGATCATGACCTACTTTGTGCCGTACTACTTTACCTGGGTCGTGATCGAGGTGCTTTCGGCGGTGCTGCGCGGCTCGGGCGACGCGGGTCGGCCGGTGATCATCATCGGACTCGGCATCTGTCTGCTGCGCGTGGTCTGGATCGTAACGCTGTTCGTCAAGGTGCATACGCTGTTCGTGCTGTGCCTGTGCTATCCGGTCTCGTGGACCGTGACGAGTATCGTCATGTACCTCTACTTCCGCAAAGGCGGCTGGAAGACCCGCGGCACCATGATCGTCGATCGGTAAATTACCGCTCGGGAAGGAACGGAGACGGTATATGATACGGGAATTGATGTCCAAGCAAGCAATCGAAACGCAGCTTGCCGCGCTCGGTTTTGCATGCGCGGATCCTGCATTCTCCACATCGGACGATGCAGCAGCGCGGATGCAAATCAGCGTAAAGGATCCGCACATCCATACTTTCGGCGTGTATGAGGACGATGCGCCGTCGGCTGCGTTTGCGTTTTTGATCAGCGAAGCGGAACGGTATCTCGAACTGATCGCGGCGGTGTATGCATCGGGCGGCGCCTGTGACAGGATGTTCGATTGGGTGCGGGAACGCTATGCAGGTTTCCGGGCAGATTTTGTCTTTCGTCCCGAGAACGTTTTGCTGCGGGAGGCGCTGCGCCGCAAGGGGGCAACGTTTTATCCGGAACAGCAAAGGATGACGCTCGCTGCTAAGAAACCAGGGATCGACACCTTTGGCGTCGAACCGCTGTCCGAGCGTTTTCGGGAGCAGTATATTGCTATGCACGATCTCGATTGCTATTGGACCGGTGAGCGGGTCGCTGCCGCATTGGATCGGTTTCGCGTCTATCTGGCGATCCAAAACGACCGCGTCGTCGGTTATCTCGATACCGTGGACGGCTATGTGGAAGATATTCTGGTGCAGAAGGAGCATCGCAATCGCGGGTGGGGCAGAAAGCTTCTCGCATGTGCGATCGCAGAGAATCCGGACGGCATGTCGCTTGAGGTCGATATCGAAAACCTTCCGGCATGTGCACTGTATACTTCGCTCGGCTTTCAACCGGTTCCGGGGGAAAACACTGTCACGGCAACGTGGGAGATTTCATAATTTGATTCCATGCCTCCGCTTTTGCGGAGGCGTTTTGCTGATTCCGGAGCATCCGCTGTCAGCCGTTCTTGACAGGGAAAGACGGGATTGCGTATAATAAAAAACAGCGATACTGCCCAACACGGAGGAACGATCCATGAAAATTACAAAAGTCGACGTATTCAAAGTGACAGATCCCGCCAGTCCGGGGATCTATCCGGTGCTGTGCCGCATCTACACGGATGCAGGCATCTATGGGGACGGGGAAGCGGCGCTCTCTTACGGCATCGGCGCGACGGCGGCCTTCGGCATGGTGCAGGACCTTGCAAACATCATCATCGGCATGGATCCGCTCGAAAACGAAGTGATCTGGGACAAAATGTACCGGACGACGTTCTGGGGGCAGAACGGCGGCGGCGTTTTTACGGCAGGCATGAGCGCGATCGATATTGCGCTTTGGGACATCCGCGGCAAGTTCTTCGGTGTGCCGGTCTATACGCTGCTCGGCGGAAAGCTGAATGACAACCTGCGCTGCTACGCGTCGCAGATCCAGTTCGGCTGGTTCCATGACCGGATGAGCGCGATGCATTCGCTCGAGGACTATGCCGCCGCGGCAAAGCGCGCCGTTGGTGAGGGGTACGATGCCGTCAAAGCCGATTTCTTTACCTTCAAGCCCGAAGGCGGCGGGTACACTGACAAGGATCGCACCGGTCTGCTCAATCCCAAAACGCTGCGCACGGTCGCCGATCGCGTCCGGGTTGTGCGGGAAACCGTGGGACCGGACGTGGATATCATCATCGAGAACCACAGCTATCTGGACTGCAACACCGCGATTCAGCTTGCTGAGGCGATCAAGCCGTATAATATTTTCTATTTTGAAGAGCCGAACACGCCCGATCCGGACACCGCCGTCCGGCTTGCCGAGAAGATCGATATGCCGATCGCAAGCGGGGAGCGGATCTACACCCGCTGGCAGTACGAGAAGTATTTCAAGCATAACGCGCTGCATGTCGCGCAGCCGGACATCGGCACCTGCGGCGGCATCACCGAAGTGAAAAAGATCTGCGATCTTGCGTACATCCACGACGCGGCCGTGCAGATCCATATCTGCGGGACGCCGATCAGCATCGCGGCGGGACTGCAGGTGGAGGCGGCGATCCCGAACTTTGTGATCCACGAGCATCACCAGTGCAACCTGCTTCCGGATCACATCAAGTTGT
>CADAQS010000072.1:11461-20260 GCA_902790115.1 uncultured Eubacteriales bacterium
GGTCGGTACAAGGTTCCGGAGCGGCCAGGCATCGGGCAGGAGCTGTCCGACTTTGTGCTGCAGAATACCGAGTATGTGGAGAAGGTCACGGTCACCGGCAAGGCCGCGGCATGGACCATGACGAAGGTCAACCACGACTGATGCGCACGTCCGTTATGACAACGGAAACATAATAAACACAAAGCACCCTTTGCTGCATTTTGAGCAAAGGGTGCTTTTGTGCAGGGAATCGTTACACGCCCGCGTTCACGATGGCGGCGTACTGCTCCTCCGGAATCATCGGGGAAGTGATCACCGTCAGCAGCGTTTCGTCGATCGAACCGGTTTCGGCATACTGCCGCCCGGCCTGCCGCACAAGGGCGAGACGCGGTTCGGTCACGACCGACGCGGCCGGTACGCTGAACATGGGACTTTCCGGCATGGTGAGGATCGTATGTCCCTCGGGAAACAGCAGCTTGAACTGCGCAACCGCGGGTTCGAAATTGTGCTTGCTGTTCGGAAAGCCGCACCCGCAGATCATCAGATAGCGAAGATGCGAAAAATCCGCCTGCCCGACATGTTCGTACCGGTCGCCGACCCTTTGCATCGTCATGCTTGACAGAGGCAGGGTGCGGTCGATGATCGCCTTCAGCGGCGCGGGCATGCCGTAACAGTAGAGCGGAAAGCTCCAGATCAGAAGGTCACGATCCAGGATTTTCTCCAAAATGCCCCGCATGTCGTCGTTATGGATGCAGGTGCCGCCGTTGTGCATGCAGGAAAAGCACCCTGTGCAGGGTTTAATGTGCTGTTCGACGGCGTGAAGAATCTGCACTTCCTGTTTTCCGACATCCTGCATTCCGTCCAAAAAGGCGCGCGTAATGCACAGAGTGTCGCTCTTCTCCCGCTTGGGACTGCCGTTGAAAACCAGAATTCTCATATAGCGTTCCTTTCATAAGTCAGTCGCAGCAGCCGATAGTGATCCACCGGTCCAGAAAGGCCATCTGTCCGGGCGTGTGGAACCAGTGTTCACCGCCTTCCAGCACGGTCAGCCGCGCTCCGTGCGCCTCGGCAAACGCCGCCATGGTTTCGTACGAGGTCAGGCTGTCGCTGCTGCCGTACAGGATCTCGGTCGGCGCGTTCCACCGGACGGGGTGCTCGCGGACATAGCACAGGTATGTCCAATCGAGATCGTCTCCGAAGGCGGTCGGGATTGTCCCGCACGCTTTCAGTTCCGCCTCCGTCACGTTTGCCTGCGCCATTCGGTCGAGGATCAGTCGCTCCAAATCGACGACAGGGGAGATGAAGTATGCTTTGCGGATCATCGCATCGATTCCGGCCTGCATCGCGAAATACGCGCCGATGCTGTTGGCGATCAGCGTGACGGATGCAGCGTCCGCCCGCAGCCGGGACACCGCATCAAAGATCTCTGCGCCGGCTTCCCACGGTGATTCGGAACGGTAATCCAGGCCGATTACGACGGAGCCGGGGAACAAAGGCCGGTAATGCGCGCTCTCCGCAGCGCTGCCGCCTTTGCCGTGAAGGTACAGAACGAATTCTTGCATGGTTCAATCAAAGATTTGCCCCGGCAGTTTTTGTTTCTCCTTGGGCGGGAATGATTTGTCGAACGCTTCCACGTCCGTATCATCCACATAATAGCCCTTGGGCGTCTGATATACGCCGGTGACGTCCGAAAGGTAGCCGGGGATCAGTTCCCTGCAAAGAAAGAACGAATCGTCCGCGCCCTCCGGCAGATCGTGATAGCGGATGCCGAAATTGCGCGCGTAGTCGAAGCCGCACTTGCCGTAAAAGCCGATGTTGCCCTCGAACAGCACTGCGCCGAAACCCATCGCTTCCGCCTGTTTCAGGGAGTAGTCCAAAAGTTCTTTGCCATATCCCTGACGCTTGCGCTCAGGAGCGATGCAGATCGGTCCCATGGTCAAAACGGGAACGATTCGTCCGTCGTCCGCCTCGATGATCGTTTGCATAAACATGTTCTGCCCGATCAGGCGGCCGTCCTGTTCCATTACGAAGTCCAGCGCCTTCACAAAGGCGGGATCGTCGCGCAGGACATGGATCACATAATGCTCGCTGCAGCCCGGACGGTAGACGTTCCAGAATGATTCCCGGATCAGGTTTTCCACGGCACGATAGTCCTCTTTTCGTTCCGGTCGAATGCAGTAATCGGTCATAATGATGGAATTTCCTTTCTAGCTGATAGAATGTTAGTCTGTGATTCGTTTTTGGTGTTCCTTTTTCCTTCTTCATCAACCGGCCCCCGAGCTCTCCCCACTTTCTGCAAGTGGGAAGTAATCGGGAAGAAGTCGGGGAGAAGTCGGGGTTTCCCAATCGCTGAAACCCTTGATTTTCTTACATTCTCTGTTCCTCCCGATTTCTCCCAAAATCTCGTTTCCCAATTTCACTATGATCCGTAACAACCTATCTGAACGTCACCACCGTCACTGAATGACATTCCCGTTGAACCTCCTTACGGTCCGAAAAATGGCGTTACGTCAGGGTCGAAACTTGGGTTTGTCAAGGCGTCAGGACATAGAAAAAGCCTTGTAACTACAGCGAATCTGTAGCTACAAGGCTAATTTTCGGTTCGCTATGTCGTTTCGGTTTTCCCAGTCCTTCTCAGAACCAAGGGGCTTGGTAATTTATGGACCAATTGGAATATAACGCGTCAAAAGTGCATCATTCCCACTCGATCGTGGCGACGGGTTTTTCGCTGATATCCCAGAGCACACGGTTGACGCCCGGGATTTTCACGATGCGGTCGCGCATCGTGCAGAGCACGGAGAAGGGGATTTCGGGCACCGTTGCGGTAACGGCATCCACGGTGTTGACCGCACGGATGACGACTGCCCAGCCCATGTAGCGGACGCCCTTGCCGTTCTCGTACTTGATGCCGGTGGAAACGATATCGGGGATCGCGCAGAAGTACTGCCACGGCGTTTCGGGCAGCTTGCCGATCTCTTCGCGGACGATCGCATCCGCTTCCCGCAGCGCTTCGAGACGGTCGCGCGTGATCGCGCCGACACAGCGCACGCCGAGACCCGGGCCGGGGAACGGCTGACGATAAACCATGCTGTGCGGCAGGCCGAGCGCAAGGCCGACGACACGGACTTCGTCCTTATAGAGCAGCTTGATCGGCTCGACCAGCTCAAAATCGCGCATATCTTCCGGCAGACCGCCGACGTTGTGATGTGCCTTTACGCCATGAGACTCCAGAATGTCAGGATAGATCGTTCCCTGCCCGAGGAAGCTGACGCCGTCGAGCTTTCTGGCTTCTTCCGCAAAGACGTCGATAAAGATCTTGCCGATGATCTTGCGCTTCTGCTCCGGTTCGTCTACGCCGGCCAGCGCATCCAGGAAACGATCCACCGCGTCGACGTAAACGAGGTTTGCGCCCATCTGGTTGCGGAACACCTCAATGACCTGCTCGGGTTCACCCTTGCGGAGCAGACCGTGGTTGACATGGACACAGGTCAGCTGCGTGCCGACCGCCTTGATCAGAAGGGCTGCGACGACGGAGGAATCCACACCGCCGGACAGTGCGAGAAGGACTTTCTTATCGCCGATCTGCTCACGCAGTGCGCGGATCTGTTCGTCGATGAATGCGTTTGCGAGTGCTTCGTTCGTGATACGTGCCATCGTTTCGGGTCTCTTGTTGCCTTGTTCCATTGGTTTCCTCCCTGAAATTGAATTAGATTATTTGATGGGGTTGCTCTTTTCGCGCTGAATGACGTCATGCGCACCGCCTTCCACGATGCTCGTGGCCGAAACCAGCGTCAGAACCGCCTTTTCATGCAGTTCGGGGATCGACAGCGCCGCGCAGTTGCACATGGTCGAACGAACCTTGGCAAGCGACATCAGCACGTTGTCCTTGAGGCTTCCGGCGTAAGGGACGTAGGAATCGACGCCCTCTTCGAAGCTGAGCTTCTTGTCGCCGCCGAGGTCGTACCGCTGCCAGTTGCGCGCGCGGTTTGAGCCCTCGCCCCAGTATTCCTTATAGTAGGTGCCGCCGATCGAAACGCGTGCCGACGGGCTCTCGTCGAACCGGGCGAAGTACCGGCCGAGCATGACAAAGTCGGCGCCCATCGCAAGCGCGAGCGTGATGTGGTGATCGTACACGATGCCGCCGTCGGAGCAGACGGGCACATACACGCCGGTCTCCTCGAAGTATTCGTCGCGCGCCTTGCAGACGTCGAGCAGCGCGGAAGCCTGACCGCGGCCGATGCCCTTGGTCTCACGCGTGATGCAGATCGAACCGCCGCCGATACCGACCTTAACAAAGTCCGCGCCGCAGTCCGCGAGAAAGCGGAAGCCTGCCGCGTCGACCACGTTGCCCGCGCCGACCTTCACGGTATCGCCATATGTCGAACGGATCCATTCAAGCGTCAGCTTCTGCCATTCGGAGAAACCTTCGCTCGAGTCGATGCACAGCGCATCCGCACCGGCTTCGAGCAGGGCGGGCACGCGCTCGCGGTAGTCGCGTGTGTTGATGCCGGCGCCGACAATGTAGCGCTTGGAACTGTCGAGCAGCTCGTTCGGATTCTGCTTGTGCTCGTCATAGTCCTTGCGGAACACGAAGCAGCACAGCCGGCCCTCGTCGTTGACGATCGGGAGTGAATTGAGTTTGTGATCCCAGATGATGTCGTTGGCCTCTTTGAGCGAGGTGCCCTCAGGCGCCCAGATGACCTTCTCGAACGGCGTCATGAACGCGGCGACCTTGGTGTCGGGCGTCATGCGGCTGACACGGTAGTCGCGGCTCGTGACAATGCCGACGAGCTTGCCGTCGGGCGTGCCGTCATCGGTCACGGCGACCGTCGAGTGACCGGTCTTTTCCTTGAGCGCGATCACATCGGCCAGCGTTGCGTCCGGCCGGATATTGGAATCGCTGCGGACAAAACCGGCTTTGTAGGTCTTGACGCGGTGTACCATGGCGGCCTGGCTTTCGATCGACTGCGATCCGAAGATAAAAGAAACGCCGCCCTCTTTGGCAAGCGCGACGGCGAGCCGATCGTCCGAGACAGATTGCATGATCGCAGAGACGAGCGGAATATTCATTTGGATCGGGGTGGCTTCGCCGCGGCGATACTTGCAAAGCGGCGTTTTCAGGCTGACGTTCTGGGGGATACACTCGCTCGAGGAATACCCCGGGATCAACAGATACTCGCTGAAAGTATGGGACGGTTCATTGATTATTCTGGTCATCCTGCTGCTCCTTAAAATGGTTTTTTATTTTGCCTATCATACCATACTTCGGCATAAACGAAAAGCATTCCTTTGATATTTACCGAAGTTTTACGCCGTTTTTCGCACTGCTTTGCCGTACACTGCCGCTTCGCGCGCCGCCATTTCGATCAGAGAAAGGATCCGCCGCCCCGAAAGGTGCGCGGATGCGGACTGATAGCAGTCCGGGAACGCGGATTTCGGGATATAGAAACTGCCCTCCCAGTAGCGGGCAAAGCGCCGGTACGCGCCGCTGTCGTCGAAAAATGCGCCCATCCGGTACAGCGTGCACATGCGGACCGAATGCAGCGAACGGATCTTGAGTTTGAGGTAGGGACTTTCCATTTCGAATACGAGATACGAATCCGAAAGACCGTCTCCGTCGGTGTCGATGCGGTCGAGGATCAGCATCGTATGACTTGTCTTGGTCGCGATGATGTCGCCGGTCTCGCCCTGATCCAGCTTCGCTTTGTTGTCGTCCATGCGCGAGACGAGACCGGTGTTGCCGATGCAGAAGCGCTTGCCGGTGCTGTTCAGGTTCAGACCTGCCTGTTTGAACGCCCAGATGATGATCGTGCCGCAGTTCATGCTGTAGCGCGTGTACTTGCCGGCGGAATCGGTCTCGGTCTTTTTCATCTTCGTGCCCCAAGCGGGCGAGATGCCCCAGTCGTTCTGCGCGGTGAAGTTGCCGCTCGGCTGATAGGACAGCGTCATGCCGTAATCGGACAGGCGGGTCAGAAATGTCATGCAGACGTTGCCGACCGCCGCGCGCGAATAGAGTCCGGCCTCGATCGCGCTCTCAGCAAGACTTTGATTGAACGCATCGATGCTGTCGCCGTGATCGGCGAGGAACGTGTCGATCGGTTCCATCAGGTGGTCGAGGCCCTCGGCTTCGATCGTGTAGCGAAAGCCGGAGGAGACCGTCACGCGGACAGAATCGCTGACCGTTCCGCCTTCGGTGCGGACGCGAAGAAAGTACGTGCCGTCCATCTTGAACACCGCAAAAGCCGTTCCGCTGCACGGCCGCCAGTCGGGATGCTCGGGATCGGGCAGGATGTCAAGCGTCGTGAAGCAGTATGCCGCAACGGGCACGTCGGTTTCAAAGTGCACGATCGCGCCCTCGGTGCGGAGTTTTCGAATCTCGGGACGCGCTTCGCCCTCGGCTGCTGTTTCGAAAGTGGGAAGAAGGCAGAGCAGCGCAAGAAGCAGGCTGAGAATCTTTCGGATCGGTTTCATAATTCTTCCTCCTTGGGGTCAGGAATCGGCAAAGTAACCGCGCATCCACTTGTAGCGCGGATGGTCGCGCCAGCCGTCGCCTGTCTCGTCGCGCGTCGTACCGTTGCAGACGCAGTCCGGCAGTGCAGCGGCGACCGCCGCGATCTCCGCACGCGAGATATCGTTCATCGAGAACCACAGGCGCTCAGCCTGCTTGAACTGATACAGCGGCGCGGTGTCGCCGAGATGGATGTTGCAGACGTTGATGTCGATCAGGTTTTCGAGCCCGACCAGCGGCGAGATGTCCGGGATGTTGTTCATGAACAGCTCCACATACATCAGCTCCTTGAGCTGCGCGAGCGGCGAAATGTCGGTAAAGCGGTTGTCGGCAAGGATCAGAATCTTCAGATGCGGCAGGTATTGCAGCACCTTCAGATCGCTGTCGGTCAGATAGTTGTGCCCGACGTCGAGCGCTTCAAGATCGGTGCAGTACTGCAGCGGCTCGAGATCGCCCTCCTTGAGCCGCACCGTCGATTTAACGAGCTTGTTGTAGGCGTCGGTGGCCTTCGGGCTCGTGTATTTGGACGGATTTTTGGTCGAGAAGCCGATCGCGTCGGTGCGGAGCGTGTGCTTGGCAATGTGGAGCATCCATACGAACTTGATCGCCGGGTGCGCGTCGCGCAGCGCAGCCATCTGCTCGTTTGTCAGCCCGCATTCGCACATGACCAGTTCGCGCAGGCGCGGGAGTTTGATAAGCTCGGCTTCAACCTGTTCGGGGGAATCGAACTGCATGCCCGAAACGTCGAGCGTTTCGGTATCGTTCGGAAGCGTTTGTCCGAAAACCTCCACATTGTGCAGAAACAGCACGTCGGGGAAGGCTGCTTCAAACTGTGAAACCGTTTCGGCATCGGAAAGCGTGTCTGAAAGGCGCACCGTCTTCAGCACAGGGAACAGCGCCAGCCTTGCGGCGACCGTTTCATACGAATCGGCGCTTTCCGACAGGTCGAGCGTTTCGGCGTTGGACTCGACCGTGCCGTTCCAGTCTGCAGCATAGGAAAACATGACGTCCGGAAACATTTCTTTGCACTGCAGCAGCGCGTCCGGATCGGAAACGGCGCCGTGCAGATCGACTGCGGAAAGGTTGTCAAAATACGAAAGCGCCCGGACGAGCGCATCGGCATCGACCGGTTCGGAAAGCGCGAGCGTTTCGGCAGCAGCGTCGAAGCGCTGCTTACCGATCATGACCGAACGGGTTACGGCAAGCTCAGGGTGCGCCTCTGCAAATGCGGCGGCAGCTTCGAAGGAAATATCCGCATGCGAAAGGTCGAGCGCGCGCAGTGCGGAAAATGCAGGAAGAAGGTGATTCAGCCGGTCAAGATCGGGCGTTCCGGTCACGGTCAGCGCTGTATCCGTCGTCGAAAGGAGCTGATCGCCGACCTGCAGCGTGAAGACCGTCTCCACGCCGGATTCGGACAGCGCCAGCAGTGCGTCGTACGCGTCGCTGCCCGCAGCGTCAACCTTTGCAAGATCGGGAAAGTATCGGAGCATCTTCGCATCGCTTTCGGAAAAGTGCGGCAGCGTCAGTGCGATGCTGTCGCTGCCGAACACACCGTCGGTCAGCGGAACCTGCCAGAGCACCTTTGCGCCGTCGGGCAGGGCGGCAAGCGCAGCATCCACATAGTCCGGCGTGACGTCCGTGCGGCCGCGCAGGTCAAGCACAAGAAGAGTTTGTCCGCGCAGCGTATCGGGGTCGGGCAGAGAATCGTCGCTTGCGACCGGAAGATCCGGCGCGGCGGGTATTTGCCGCTGACCGAACCAAAACAGGCCGAGGCCGCCGCAAAGCAGTAGCGCGGCGAGCACGAAAAGCAGAATCTTAATACCTTTCTTTTTCAAGATAAATGCGGATACGCAGCAAACGAGCGCGGCGGCGCCGAGAGCGGCAGGCAGTGCGGCCAAAGCCTTGCGCTGCGGTTCTTCGACTGCAATCGGCGCAGCGGGTTTTGCCGTCATCGCTGCAGTGGGCGAGACGGATTCTTCCGGCGTTTCGGTCGGTGTGACGGTCGGCGCTGCGGTCGGCGCTTCAGTCGGCACGGGCGTGCCGGTCGGGGCCGGGGAATCGGTCGGGACAGGGGTCGGCGTTGCGTGCGTGTGCAGCGAATCGGGGGCGACATGTTCGAACGGGTCGTTGAGACCCGAAGTGTCCTCGCCGACGGTTGAGTAGGCAAGGCCGAACGCCGAAAGGTCATAAACACCCTCGTTGCGCACGGCGTGGCGGCTCGGCAGCTGCGACTGATGGCAGGTGAACGCTTCGGTTGCGATCTCGACCGGCGTCCGTCCGCCGAACGCTTCCAGCGGCTGGGTCACAGGGAG
>CADAQS010000073.1 GCA_902790115.1 uncultured Eubacteriales bacterium
TGGCGCGATCCACCTTTCCCGCGCCGAGGTTCTGCCCGACAAACGTCGTCGAGGCGAGCGAGATCGACTGCATCGGCAGGAACAGCAGCTGATCGACCTTAGAATACGCGGTCCAGCCGGACATGACGTGCTTGCCGAAATGGTTGATGTAGCCCATGACGAAGATGTTTGAAAACGCCGTGACCGCCATCTGCAGCGCGGCCGGAATGCCGATCTTGAAGATGCTGCCGAGGATGCTCCAATGGATCTTCAGATCGCGCAGCCGGAGCTTTGCACACGAATCCGTCCGCAGAAGCAGGATCAGGATCAGGATCGCCGAAACGCCCTGCGCGAAGATCGTCGCGTACGCAACGCCGTCGACGCCCATGTGAAAGTACAGCACGAGCAGCAGGTCGAGCCCGGTGTTTAGCAGCGCGCTGACCACGAGCAGCAAAAACGGCAGGGTCGAGTTGCCGATCGCGCGGAAGATGCCCGCGCCGATGTTGTAGACCAAGAGTCCCATGATCCCGGCAAAGTAGATCGTAAGGTACAGGCGCGACTGCGGCGTGACCTCGTCGGGGGTGTTCGCAAGACGCACCGCAAGCGGCACGAACGCGATGCCGGCAAAGGTCAGAACCACGCCGAGGATCAGCGTCATCAGCACCGCCGTATGCACGGTGTCATGCACGCGGTCGAGCTTGCCTGCGCCGTAGTTTTGTGAAATCACAACGCCTGCGCCGCTCGAAAGACCGGAGAAGAAGCCGATCAGCATGTTGATGATCGGACCGACCGTGCCGACCGCCGAGAACGCTTCGTTGCTGACGAAGTTTCCGACGACCCACGTGTCGACCATGTTGTACAGCTGCTGAAACAGATTGCCGATCAGAAGCGGCAGAGCAAACGCAAGAATATGACGGAAGATGCTGCCTTCCGTCATATCGACTTCGGTTCGTTTGCGGAACAGGGAAACTGCCATGCAGGTCCTTCTTTCGGGTTCTGATCAATAGGATATTGTTTTTATGCAGAGCGGGTCAAGCCCGTTCATTACCGTTCATCCGCTTCGGACACAAGTTTGTCCGAAAGCGTCAAAAGCACGCGAAGATCATCGATCACATAAGGGATCGGCAAGTCTTCGGGCAGGGGCTTATGCGAAGGATTGTACCAGCAGCAGACGGCGCCTATGCGCGCGCCGCCGAGCATGTCGCTGGTCAGGGAGTCGCCGATGATCATCGTCTGTTCCGGACGAAGACCGATTGCTTTGAGCACATGGGAAAAGTACTCGATCGACGGCTTTTCGCAGCCGACCTCATCGGAGATGAATACGCCGTCAAATACGTCGATCATGCCGGAATCGTTCAGCTTTTTGCGCTGAACCGGACGGTTGCCGTTCGTGACCGCATACTGTCGGAACGTATGCGACAGTGCCTTCAGAACCGCAAGGCCGTCGTCGTTGAACACGATTGTCTCGGGCAGGCGGCGCTGGTAATCGTCGTTGAAGGCCTCGGGATCGGCCGATATGCCGTGCAGACCGAAAAACTCGACGAAGCGCCCGATCATCGTCTCACGCTTGGTGCATTCGCCGCGCTCAAGCATCTCCCAGTACCTGGTGTTGATCGCGCTGTATTCCTCGAGCAGCGCGTCGGAGCACGGCCCGAGCCCGAACGCCGCAAAGGAATTGCGGATGCCCGCCCGTTCCGAAGCGGCAAAGTTTAACAGCGTTCCGTCAATGTCCCAAAGCAGCGCCTCGATCCGTCCCATGCCCTTCTCCCGATTCGTATAATAAAGGAGTATAACATATCCTTTAAGCCGATTGCAACAGGCGGGCGGCAAAATCCGTGTACATTCGTATGCAATCCGGTTTTGCACGAAAAAAAGGAATTTTGGAAAGAACGGTGTATATTAACTTATGAAATTTCGCGTCGGAGGGAAAACCATGCGTGACGGCAGTTTACGGAAACAGCGGGAAGAATGGGAAAAGCAGGCGCTTTCGCCGTATGCGATGCTCGTCGTCAACACGCGCGGGCGGGAAGTGCCGATGGAGCCGTGTCCGCTGCGGACGGATTTTATCCGCGACCGCGACCGGATCCTGCACTGCAAGACCTTTCGCCGCATGAAGCACAAGACGCAGGTGTTCCTGTCGCCGACCGGCGACCATTACCGCACGCGGCTGACGCACACGCTCGAAGTCACGCAGATCGCGCGCACGATCGCCCGGGCGTTGCGGCTCAACGAGGATCTGACCGAGGCGATTGCGCTGGGACACGATCTCGGTCATACGCCGTTCGGCCACGCGGGTGAGAACGTGCTCAACGACCTTGTGCCGGGCGGGTTCGAGCACAACGTGCAGAGCCTGCGCGTCGTCGAGCGGCTCGAATACGACGGAAAAGGTCTGAACCTGACGTGGGAAGTGCGCGACGGCATCGTGAACCACAAGCGCAGCGGGCATCCCGCGACCGTCGAGGGCAAGGTCGTCTCCTTTGCGGACCGCATCGCGTACCTGAACCATGACATCGACGACGCGATCCGCGCCGGCGTGCTGACCGAGGAGCAGATTCCGGCTTCGTGCCGCCTGCTGTTCGGGGAGACGCATGCAAAGCGGATCAACAATCTGATCCTCGACCTTGTCGAGAACAGCCTGGACAGCCCGGTCATCCGGTTCTCGGACGATTATGCGGCGGAGTTTGAGGTGCTGCGGAACTTCATGTTCGAGAACGTCTACTTAAATCCGGCCGCCAAGGGCGAGGAGGTCAAGGCCAAAGCGCTGGTAAAAAGCCTTTATCGGTACTATCTGGAGCATCCGGAAAAACTGCCGGATGATTATCGGCGCATTATGGAAGAGGACGGACGCGAGCGCGCGGTTGCGGATTTTCTGTCGGGCATGACAGACAACTACGCGATCCGCGACTATCAACGGCTGTTCGTTCCGGAGAGCTGGAACGATCCGGTCTGAAAAAAGGATTTGCAAAAACCTTGTCGAATAAATATGTTCGGGAGAAAGGACGGATATGGCGTTTCCGACCGCATGGCTCGATGAGCTGTATGCGAAAAACGAGATTGTTTCGGTGATTTCGTCATATGTGGAACTCAAGCCCAAAGGACGCAAGCTCTGGGCCTGCTGTCCGCTGCACGGAGAAAAGACGCCGTCGTTCTCGGTCTCACCGGACAAGCAGCTGTTCTACTGCTTCGGCTGTCATGCGGGAGGAACGGTCGTCCAGTTCATTATGGACATGGAGCGGCTGACCTATCCGGAGGCAATCCGCTATTTGGCTGACCGCGTCGGCATGGAGATGCCGCATGAGGTCAACGACCGCGAGATGCAGCTTTTGCGCGCGCATAAGAACCGACTGTACGAGGCGAACAAGGCGGCGGCGCGGTTCTATTTCGAGTGCTTTCTCGATCCCGAGCGCGGAAAACCCGGCCGGGAGTATGCCCAAAAGCGCGGTCTGTCGAAGGAGATCATCCAGCGATTCGGCATCGGCTACGCACCGGAGGGATGGGACAACCTCAAAAACCATCTCACGGCCAAAGGCTTTACGAACAAAGAACTGCTGGACGCGGGTCTTCTGGTGCATAACGAGAACAAGCATACCGATTACGACGCCTACCGCGGCCGCATGATCTTTCCGATCCTCGGGACGAACGGGCAGGTGCTTGGGTTCGGGGCACGTGTGCTGAATAACGACAAACCCAAATACATCAACACCGGCGATACGCCGATCTACAACAAGCGAAACAACCTGTACGGTCTGTACCTGCACAAAAACGAAAAACTCAGCGACCTCGTGATGGTCGAAGGGTATATGGACGTCATCGGGCTTTACAAGACCGGCGTCACGAACGCGGTCGCTTCGCTCGGCACCGCGCTGACGCAACAGCAGGCAAGGCTTCTGAAACGGTACGTTTCGACGGTCTATATCGCTTACGACGGCGATGCGGCAGGGCAGAACGCGACTGTGCGCGGTCTCGACATCTTAAGCGCCGAGGGACTCGAAGTGAGGGTCATCACGTTCCCGGACAACCTCGACCCCGACGAATACGTGCAGGTGTACGGCAAGGACGGGTTCGACCGGCTCAAGGAAAACGCGCTGTCGCTGAACGAGTTCAAGGTCCGGTCGATGGCAAACGGTGTCGACTTAAACGACGAGAACGCGCGCGAGCGGTTCGCGGTGAAGGCCTGCGCGTTTGTTGCGGGACTTTTACCGATCGAACAGGAGCGCTACTACAAGATCATCGCGCAGATGACCGGCTATTCGGTCGAAGCGCTCGAGGCGCAGGGCGCGCGGAGCGGCGGCATTGTGCTGCGCGACAGCGAATCGAAGTTTTTGCGTGGAGGCATTCGGCGGCGCATCGACACGATGGAGGATCCGCGGTTTCTGACCGAGCGGACCCTGCTTGCCGCCTGTGTGCGCGATCCTTCGGCACTGCGGCTTGCCATTCGCGAGGGCGCGGACCGTTTGATCCAAAACGAAGCGCTTTCAGCGCTTCTGACCGAGATGCAGAAGGATCCGGCATTTTCGCTGACGCAGTACGTCGGTGCGCTCGAACAGAAGGACGCGGAGACCGTTTCGGCGCTGCTGCAGGAGGAGAACTCCATGCAGAATCCTGAGCGCGCTGCCGCGGACTGCATCCGGCGACTGCGCGAAGCCGAAGGACAGCAGGACATTGAAAGCCTGCAGAAACGCCTGACCGATCCCGGCCTTACGCCGGAGGAGAAGGCAGAACTGTTGAAAAAAATAACGGACCAAATCAAGGCAAAGAAATAAGGAGACGGGAATATGGCAAAAGACGCGAATGCAGAAGTCGCAAAACTGCTCGAAAGCGGAAAGCAGAAAGGCCTTCTGACCTACAATGAGGTCATGGACACGCTGAACGAGCTCGAGCTCGACCAGGAGCAGATCGAGAAGATCTACGCCGAATTCGAGGAGCAGAACATCGACATCGTCGAGGAAGTCGAGGTGCCGGAGGACATCAACGAGGAGATCGCGCAGCTCGAGACCGTGCTCGGCGCGAACGAGGGCATCAACATCGACGACCCGGTGCGCATGTACCTGAAAGAGATCGGCAAGGTGCCCCTTTTGACGGCACAGGAGGAGGTCGAGATCGCGCAGCGCATGGCGGAGGGCGATCTGGATGCGAAGCATCAGCTTGCGGAGGCGAATCTGCGTCTCGTCGTTTCGATCGCAAAGCGCTACGTCGGCCGCGGCATGCTGTTCCTTGACCTGATTCAGGAGGGCAACCTCGGTCTCATTAAGGCGGTCGAAAAGTTCGATTACCGCAAGGGCTATAAGTTCTCGACGTACGCGACGTGGTGGATCCGGCAGGCGATCACCCGTGCGATCGCCGATCAGGCGCGTACGATCCGCATCCCGGTGCACATGGTCGAGACGATCAACAAGCTGATCCGCGTCAACCGGCAGCTCGTGCAGGAGTACGGCCGCGATCCGCGCCCGGACGAGATCGCCAAGGAGATGGGCATTTCCGAGGACAAGGTGCGCGAGATTATCAAGATCGCGCAGGAGCCGGTTTCTCTCGAAACGCCGATCGGCGAGGAGGACGATTCCCATCTCGGCGACTTCATTCCCGACGATGACGCGCCTGCACCTGCGGATGCTGTGGCAAGCGCTCTCTTAAAGGAGCAGCTGACCGAGGTGCTGAACACGCTGACCCCGCGCGAAGCGAAGGTGCTCAAGCTCCGCTACGGCCTCGAGGACGGCAAAGCCCGCACGCTCGAGGAGGTCGGCAAGGAGTTCAACGTCACGCGGGAACGCATCCGCCAGATTGAAGCAAAGGCGCTCCGCAAGCTCCGCCATCCGTCGCGCAGCAAGAAACTCAAGGACTTTTTGGAATAAGCAGCCCGGACGAATCCGGATCAAAGTAAGAAGTATTTGGAGAGAGGCATGTACAAGAAAGTATCGACTGACATGAATTTTGTCTCCCGCGAACTCGAAACGCTGGAGTTTTGGAAAGAGAACAAGGTGTTCGAAAAGAGCGTCGAGCTGCGCAGGGGCGCACCGACATACACGTTCTTCGACGGTCCGCCGACGGCCAACGGCAAGCCGCACATCGGACATGTTCTGACCCGCAGCATCAAGGATCTGATCCCGCGGTACAAGACGATGAAGGGCTACGACGTGCTGCGCAAGGCCGGCTGGGATACGCACGGTCTGCCGGTGGAGCTCGAGGTCGAAAAGATGCTCGGCCTCGACGGCAAGGAGCAGATCGAAGCCTACGGCGTCGAGCCGTTCATCAAGGCCTGTAAAGAATCCGTCTGGAAATATGAGAGCCAGTGGGAGGAGATGTCGGATCGCGTCGGTTACTGGTGCGATATGAAGAATCCGTATGTGACCTACCACGACGACTACATCGAGTCCGAGTGGTGGGCACTCAAGACGATCTTCGACAAAGGCCTGCTGTACAAAGGCCATAAGATCGTTCCGTACTGCCCGCGCTGCGGCACCGCGCTGTCGAGCCATGAGGTCGCGCAGGGCTATCACGACGTCAAGGAGACCTCCGCGATCGCGAAATTCTATCTGAAGGACGGCAGCGGTACCGCGTTTCTCGCATGGACGACGACGCCGTGGACGCTGCCTTCAAACGTCGCGCTGTGCGTCAACGCGAACGAGTCGTATGTCAAGGTCAAAAAGGGCGACGAGGTGTTCATTCTTGCGGAAGCGCTCGTCCCGAGCGTAATCGGCGAGGGCGCCGAGATCCTCGACCGCTGCCTCGGCAGGGATCTGGAGGGCACGGAGTACGAGCCGCTGTTCGATCTGCCGGTGCAGTTCAAGGGCAAGAAGGGCTATCGCGTGGTCTCCGACGATTACGTCACGCTGACCGACGGTACCGGCATCGTCCATATCGCTCCGGCATTCGGCGAAGACGATAACCGCGTCGGCAAGGCATGGGATCTGCCGTTCGTCCAGTTCGTGAACGCAAGCGGACATCTTACCGGCGGCACGCCGTGGGACGGCCTGTTTGTGAAAGAGGCGGACAAGCCGATCCTCGACGCCTTGCAGGAGAGCGGCAAGCTCTATGCCGCACTGCCGTTCGAGCACAGCTATCCGTTCTGCTGGCGCTGCGATACGCCGCTGATCTATTACGCCCGCGAGAGCTGGTTTATCAAGATGACTGCGGTCAAGGACAAGCTGATCGCGTTCAACCGCTCGGTCAACTGGATCCCCGATACGATCAAGGAAGGCCGTATGGGCAACTTCCTCGAAAACGTCATCGACTGGGGCGTCAGCCGCGAGCGCTACTGGGGCACGCCGCTGCCGGTCTGGACCTGCGAATGCGGCAACGTCCATGTCATCGGAAGCAAAGCGGAGCTTCGCGCCATGTCCGACAACTGCCCCGACGATATCGAGCTGCACAAGCCCTACATCGATCAGGTCAACGTGTTCTGCCCCAAGTGCGGCAAGCGCATGAAGCGCGAACCGGTTGTGATCGACTGCTGGTTCGACAGCGGTTCGATGCCGTTTGCGCAGTGGCACTATCCGTTTGAAAACAAGGAGATCTTTGAAAAGCGGTATCCCGCGGCGTTCATCTCCGAGGCGGTCGATCAGACGCGCGGCTGGTTCTATACGCTGCTTGCGATCGCAACCTGCCTGTTCGACAAGGCGCCGTTCGAGAACTGTCTCGTGCTCGGCCTCGTGTGCGACAAGGACGGCAAGAAGATGTCCAAGCACATCGGCAACGTCGTCGCGCCCAAAGACGTGCTGGACAAGCAGGGCGCCGACGCCGTGCGCTGGTATTTCTATACCGCGTCCTCGCCGTGGCTGCCGTCGCGCTTCTCGGGCGAGAACGTGTCCGAGTATCAGCGCAAGTTCATGAGCACGCTGTGGAATACCTACGCATTCTACATCCTCTATGCCGATATCGACAAGTTTGATCCGACCGAACATGCTTTGATGCGGGAAAACCTCACGCTGATGGATCGCTGGATCCTCTCGCGCCTGATGACGCTGATCAAGACCGTCGATGACGACCTTGAGCACCTCCGCATTACCGAGGCGGGTCGGGAACTGCAGACGTTCGTGGACGATCTGTCCAACTGGTACGTGCGCCGCTGCCGCGACCGTTACTGGGGAGCCGAGATGACCGATGACAAGGAAGCCGCGTACATGACGCTGTTCACGGTGCTGAAGACCCTCGCGCTGCTGTCCGCGCCGTTCGTTCCGTTCATGAGCGAAGCGATGTATCAGAACATGGTTCGCACCGTGGATCGGAACGCGCCCCTTTCGGTGCATCTTTGCGACTTCCCTGTCGCGGATGAGAGCTATGTTGACGCCGAACTCGAAGCGGGCATGGAGCGCGTTCTCGAGATCGTCACGCTCGGACGCGCCGCGCGCAACACCGCTTCGAGGAAGATCCGCCAGCCGCTTGCCGAAATGTTCGTGCAGGGCGACGCACTCAACGAAGCCGAAACCGCGATCATTGCCGACGAGCTGAACATCAAGAAGGTCTCGTTCGTCTCCGACGCGTCGGGATTCATCAGCTACCGCACCAAGCCGCAGCTGCGGACGCTCGGACCGCGTTACGGCAAGCTGCTCCGGAGCATCTCGGCCTATCTTGCCGGCGAAGGCGTGGGCGATGCGATCGTTGCAGCGCACAATGCGGGCAGGGATTACTCATTCGAGTGCGAAGGCACGACCGTCACGCTCGGACCGGACGACGTGCTCGTTTCCGCAGAGCAGAAGGCGGGCTTCGTGTCCGAGAGCGATCACGGGCTGACCGTCGTGCTGGACACGAACCTGACGCCCGAACTGATCGAGGAGGGCAACGTGCGCGAGATCACCAGCAAGCTCCAGACGATGCGTAAGGAAGCGGGCTTTGAGGTCGCCGATCATATTCGCATCGGCTACGATCCGGCATCGAAGCTTTCCGGACTGCTCGAGGCGAATGCGGCGCAGATCGCTTCCGATACGCTGGCCGAAGCCGTTGCGCCGGCGCTTTCCGGCTACGAGAAGGCATGGAGCATCAACGGTGAGTCGCTGACGCTGTCGGTCGAGCGCATCTGAACGGCTTTTGACGGGCGGAGTGCCTTGACAAACCGCCCGAATGTGGTATAATATCGATACTTTGAGAGGATTTCGGAAG
>CADAQS010000074.1 GCA_902790115.1 uncultured Eubacteriales bacterium
GGATCGAATGTCCGAGCGGCATGGACAGCTGGCAGTTCTTTGATCTGCTGTTAGAAAGAATTCAGGTGGTCGGCACGCCCGGCGCAGGCTTCGGCGCATCGGGAGAAGGCTTTTTTCGCTTCTCCACCTTCGGCAGCCATGTCGATACGGAGGCGGCGGCAAAGCGGCTGCTGCAATGGTTGGGATAAGACAAAACAGATCATCCGATACGGAAACGCCACATCATATCAGGAAGGGATAGACTATGACGGAGCAGAGCAGGTCGAAAAAATACATCTTTGTGACCGGCGGCGTGGTGTCCGGCCTCGGCAAGGGCATCACGGCGGCGTCGCTCGGACGGCTTTTGAAGGCGCGCGGGTTTAAGGTCGCCGCGCAAAAACTGGACCCGTACATCAACGTCGATCCGGGCACGATGAGCCCGTATCAGCACGGCGAGGTGTATGTGACGGAAGACGGCGCGGAAACCGATCTCGACCTCGGCCATTACGAACGGTTCATTGACGAGGACCTGAACCGCTATTCCAACCTAACGACCGGCAAGGTGTACGCCAATGTGCTTGCGCGCGAACGGCAGGGCGGCTATCTCGGCAAGACCGTGCAGACGATCCCGCATATCACGGACGAAATCAAACGATTCATCTATCGCGTCGGAGAGAACACCAACGCGGATATCGTGATCACGGAGATCGGCGGCACGATCGGCGATATCGAAGGACAGCCGTTTTTGGAAGCGATCCGGCAGGTTGCCCGCGAGGTGGGACGCAGCAACGCGCTGTTCATCCATGTCACGCTCGTTCCCTATCTGCGGGCAAGCGGCGAGCATAAATCCAAGCCGACGCAGCATTCAGTCAAGGAGCTGCAGGGCATGGGCATTTCGCCCGATATTCTCGTGCTGCGCTGCGACGAACCGATCACCGACAAGAGCATTTTTGAAAAGATCGCAAACTTCTGCAACGTGGATCGCGACTGCGTGATCGAGAATCTGACGCTCGAAACGCTGTACGAAGCGCCGCTGTACCTTGAGCAGGCGCATTTTTCCGGCATTGTCTGCCGAAAGCTGCAAATCTATGCGCCAGCGCCTGATCTTGCGGAGTGGCAGGAAATGGTCGAGCGCATCAAGCACCCGAAAGGAACCGTCACGGTGGCGATCGTCGGCAAATACACGCAGCTGCATGACGCATATCTTTCCATCGTCGAGGCGCTGAAGCATGCCGGTTATCGGGAGGGCGTATTCGTGGACATTCGGTGGGTCGATTCGGAAACGTTCACCCCAAAGGATGTGGACGGTGTCGATGGGATTCTGGTTCCCGGCGGGTTCGGGGATCGCGGGATCGAGGGCATGATCGCTGCTGCCGACCTTGCAAGAACACAGAAGATTCCGTATTTCGGCATCTGTCTCGGAATGCAGATTCTGTGCATCGCGTTTGCAAGGCATGTTTTGGGCTGGACGGATGCGAATTCGGGCGAGTTCGATCCGCAAAGCGAACACAAGGTGATCGACTTCATGCCGGGGCAGAGCGACGAGATCGACAAGGGCGGCACGCTGCGGCTCGGCAGCTATCCGTGCGTTGTGCAGCCGGATACAATGCTGCATCGCTGCTATCAAAAGGAGCAGATCGCGGAACGGCACCGCCACCGGTATGAGCTGAACAACGCTTTTCGCGACGAGCTTGCCAACGCCGGTCTGACGCTTTCGGGTGTTTCGCCGGACGGGCGGTTGGTGGAGGCCGTGGAGATCGGAGAACATCCGTTCTGTGTCGGCGTGCAGTTCCATCCGGAATTCAAGAGTCGGCCAAACCGCCCGCACCCGCTGTTTTCGGGCTTCATCCGGGCGGCACAGCAATATCGAAAAGGAAGGGAGTAAACAAATATGTGCGGAATTGTCGGATATACGGGAAAGCAGCCGGCCGCGCCGATCCTTTTGGAAGGCCTTTCCAAACTGGAATACCGCGGCTATGATTCCGCGGGGCTGGCCGTTCGCAACGGCGACGCACTCGCGGAGGTTGTCAAGGCCACCGGAAAGCTGAAAAACCTGATTGAAATGACCGACGGCGGAAAGACGCTGCCCGGTCTGTGCGGCATTGGGCATACACGGTGGGCGACGCACGGCGAACCGAGCCGTGCCAACGCGCATCCACACGTTTCCGGCAACGCTACCGGCTCCGGCTCGGGGCCGGTGGAATCGGACGTCGTCGGCGTACACAACGGCATCATCGAAAACTATGAGGAATTGCGGCAAAAGCTGCTGCATAACGGCTATCGGTTTTACAGCGGCACCGATACCGAGGTCGTCATCAAACTGGTCGATTACTATTATAAGAAATACAAGATCGGGCCGATCGACGCGATCAACCGCATGATGGTGCGCGTGCGCGGCAGCTATGCGCTTGCGCTGATGTTTCGGGACTATCCCGGCGAACTGTACTGTGCGCGAAAGGACAGTCCGCTGATCATCGGCGTGGCGGACGGCGAAACATTCCTTGCGTCCGACGTTCCCGCGATCCTGAAATACACGCGGGAGGTCTATTACATCGACAACCTGCAATCCGCGCGGCTTTGCCCGGGCGAAGCGCACTTTTTCGATCTGAACGGCGATGAGGTTGCCGTCCCGCTCACGACGATCACATGGAACGCCGAGGCCGCCGAAAAAGGCGGGTACGAGCATTTCATGATCAAGGAGATCCATGAACAGCCGCGCGCCGTCAAGGACACCTTAAACAGCATCATAAAAGACGGACGCATCGACCTTTCCGCCTCCGGCATGACAACGGATTTGCTGCGATCCGTAAAGAGCCTTTGCATTGTGGCCTGTGGCTCCGCGTGGCACGTCGGGATGGCCGCGCAGTATGTCATTGAGGATTTATGCGGGCTTCCGGTTCGTGTGGAACTGGCTTCGGAATTCCGATACCGAAAACCCATGCTCGGAGAAAATCCGCTTGTGATCGTGATCTCCCAATCGGGCGAAACGGCGGACAGCCTCGCCGCCCTGCGGGAAGCCAAAAGCGCCGGCATCCCGACGCTTGCGGTCATCAATGTGGTCGGTTCGACGATTGCCAGGGAGGCAGATCACGTGCTGTACACGCTGGCCGGACCGGAGATCGCCGTTGCAACGACAAAGGCGTACAGCGCGCAGCTTGTCATGCTGTATGCGCTCGCGGTTGAGCTGGCCGAAACGCACGGCAGACTGGACGAGGAAAGCTACCGCTTCTATCAGGACGCGCTTTTGAAGCTGCCGGAACAGATGGAACGTGCGCTCGAAAACAAGGAGCGCATCCAATGGTTTGCCGCAAAGCACGCCAATGCACGCGATATTTTCTTCATCGGCCGCGGACTGGATTACGCGATCTGTCTGGAGGGCAGTCTCAAGATGAAGGAGATTTCCTATATCCACAGCGAAGCGTATGCGGCGGGAGAATTGAAGCACGGAACGATCTCGCTGATCGAGAACGGCACGCTTGTGATCGGCGTGCTCACGCAAAAGGCATTGATCGAAAAGACTGTCAGCAATATGGCGGAGTGCAAGGCACGCGGCGCATACCTGATGGGGTTGACCGGCTACGGCAATTACAACGTGGAGGAGACCGCAAACTTCACCGTCTATGTGCCGAATACCGATCCGCATTTTTACGGCAGCGTTGCGATCATCCCGCTGCAGCTTCTGGCCTACTATACCAGCGTTTCCAAGGGACTGGATGTGGATAAACCGCGCAATCTCGCCAAGAGCGTTACGGTGGAGTGAAGCCGATGGAACAGGAACAAATTTTGATTTTGGATTTCGGCGGGCAGTATAAGCAGTTGATCGCGCGGCGAATCCGCGAATGCAGCGTGTATTGTGAGATTCTCCCGCATACGACGCCGATTGAGGCGTTGATCGAACGGCACCCGAAGGGCATTGTACTGACCGGCGGACCGGACAGTGTCAACGAGCCGGATTCCCCGACGTATACGGCAAACCTGTTCCGGCTCGGCGTCCCAATCTTAGGCATCTGCTACGGCGCGCAATGGATGGCAAAAACGCTCGGCGGCGCGGTCGAAAAGGCGGATGTTTCGGAATACGGTCACGCGAATCTATGGATCGACGCGGCGGATTCCGCACTGCTGCGCGGCGTTCCCGCACAAACCTCCTGCTGGATGAGCCATACGGATCGCATCACGGAAATACCGGATGGCTTTTGCATCACGGCACATACCGAGCATTGCCCGGTCGCGGCAATGGAGGATGCGAAGCGCCGACTTTACGGCGTACAGTTCCACCCCGAGGTCGTGCATACGCCGGACGGCGCGACGATGCTGCACCATTTTGTGCGGGAGATCTGCGGCTGCGAGGGGAGTTGGCGCATGTCCGCCTTTGCACAAACGCAGATCGACGCACTGCGTAATCAAATCGGCGGTTCGCGCGTGCTGCTCGGACTATCCGGCGGGGTGGATTCCGCCGTTGCCGCCGCGCTGCTGTCCAAGGCGATCGGAAAACAATTGGTTTGCGTGTTTGTCGATCACGGTTTGCTGCGAAAGGACGAGGGCGACGAAGTGGAAGCCGTGTTCGGGCAGGGCGGCGGCTTCGAGCTGCGATTTGTGCGCGTGCAGGCGCAGGAGCGGTTTTATCAGGCGCTTCGCGGCGTGACCGATCCCGAACGCAAGCGCAAGATCATCGGCGAGCAGTTTGTCCGCGTATTCGAAGAGGAAGCCCGAAAACTCGGCGCGATCGACTATCTGGCGCAGGGAACGATCTATCCGGACGTGATCGAAAGCGGCGTCGGCGGCGCGGTCATCAAATCGCACCACAATGTCGGCGGCCTGCCGAAGAACGTTTCGTTTCGCGGCATCATCGAACCGCTGCGCCCGTTGTTTAAGGACGAAGTGCGCGCAGTCGGTCTGGAACTGGGCCTGCCTGCCTCCATGGTGTACCGGCAGCCGTTCCCTGGGCCGGGGATCGGCGTTCGCATCGTCGGCGAGATCACGCCGGAAAAGGTGCGGATCGTGCAGGAAGCGGATGCGATCTTCCGCGAGGAACTGACGCGCGCGTCGATCGACGTCAGCAAGGGGCAGTTCTTTGCCGCGCTGACCAATCTGCAGTCGGTCGGCGTGATGGGCGACGCCAGAACCTATGCCTCTGCGGTGGTGCTGCGCGCGGTCATGACCGATGATTTTATGACGGCGCGTGCGGCGCGCCTGCCGTATGAATTGCTGGATACCACGATGAACCGCATCATCAACGAGGTCAGAGGCGTCAACCGCGTGTTCTACGATCTGACCAGCAAACCGCCCGCGACGATTGAACTGGAATAACGATGTTCCTCGTCGAAACCGCATTTATATTTTTAAAACAGGAATTTTTATATCGTGCTTTTGAAGAAAAATGAACGAGGAAAAAGCTCTCTTTTCCAGCGAAAAATTGTGACGATCCGGAGAAGATCAGCATTCACAGAAAATGATGTGGTAAGATCTCTCAAAAATCGGCCCTAAAACGGGCTGTATATACAGAACGGATCGTGCTTCAAAAGCTGCAGAGGATGCTGATACAAAAACGAAAAAACCTCTTTTCTCTGCCTGCGATCGATCGCTTCCGGTCGCATTGGATGATTTCGCTGATTTAGAACAAGTGACACATAGAACAACAAGGTTGCAGTTTTCTATTGCTTTGTGTGAAAAACGTGATATAATATGGATTGAAAAGTGTGATTTTTCAATCCATATTTTTATTGAAATGTGCGGAGGCTCGTATGCTGCATCGTAAAATTCAATCGTACATAGAGAGCTATTTACAATCCAACTCCAATAAAATCCTGATTATTGACGGTGCAAGACAGATCGGCAAGACCTTTATTATTCGTCATATCGGGGAGCGTCTTTTCGAAAACTATATTGAGCTGAACTTTGTTGAGGATAAAGACGGTCCAAAGCTGTTTGAGCAGGTTCGGACGGTCAAGGACTTCTATTTTCAGGTCAGCATGATCGCCGGTGAAAAAATGGGCGACAAAAAGAACACGCTGGTTTTCCTAGACGAAATCCAAGCGTATCCTCATCTGCTGACCATGTTAAAGTTTCTGAAACAAGACGACAGATTCACTTATATTGCCAGCGGCTCTTTGCTCGGTGTCACCCTTCGAAAGACAACCTCGATCCCGATGGGAAGCATCGAAATCAAGCGTATGTTCCCATTAGACTTTGAGGAATTTCTGCTGGCGAACGGTTTTAGCCAATTTGCTGTTGACGCCATGCGAGAGAAATTTCTTGCAAAGGAGAGTTTGGATGCGGCGGCGCATGAAAAGGTTCTGGATCTGTTTAAGAAGTATCTGCTGATCGGCGGGCTTCCCGATGCGGTAAATTCTTTTATTGCAGATACCAACATTGTAAGTGTGCGAACGATACAGAATACAATTCGTGCGTTCTATGCGGACGACGCTGCAAAATATGAAGAAGACAACAACCGTAAGCTGAAAATCCGCAGAATCTACGATTTGATCCCATCCAACATGGAGAACAAAAAGAAGCGTGTGGTGTTCCAGAAAATCGAAAATACGCGCGGCAAACGCTTTTCGGACTATCAGGATGAGTTCGAGTATCTGATTTCCGCAGGCATTGCACTGGACGTCAACGCGATCTCCAATCCGGTATTTCCATTGTCGCAGTCGGCCGGGAAGAATCTGCTGAAACTCTATCTGAACGACGTGGGACTCTTGACGGGGGTTCTGTACGGAAATAATATCCGGGCAGTTTTGGATGATGAAGCGGGGATCAACCTCGGTTCTGTGTATGAAAGCGTGGTAGCGCAGGAGCTGATTGCTCATGGCCATAAGCTGTTCTACTATGACAATCGAACGAAGGGAGAGGTGGATTATCTGATCGACGATTATGACAGCCTTTCCGCGGTCCCAATCGAAGTGAAATCCGGCAAGGATTACACGATCCACAGCGCGCTCAGCACCTTTGTCAACAATGCAGACTATCATGTGAAGAAAGCGTATGTGCTGTCAAACGAACGGCAGATCAGCGTAAACGACAAGATCACATATTTGCCGATTTATTACGCAATGTTCCTCTGAAAAAAATAAATCTATCCACAAAAAACTGTGAAAGCAAAATGCTCGGAATCGAACGAAAGGAAATTGATCGAAATTGATTAGGGGCGGGGTAGACTTGTTGGTGGAAATGGCACCGTTTATTGTGGAAAAAGATTTTTACGATTCACCTCCACCTAGTTTTCCGAAGGAAGACTACCAACTAAAGGCGAAGATGGTTAACAAAAATTCGATTTTTAAGCGCTTTACAGAAACCGATGCTGTAGTCCATGTTGCCAGCGAATTAACATATAATGGCAAAAACTACGATATCGAGTGTGATGTCAAATGGACTGATAAAATGGACAAAAAGACAGTCAAAAACGTCAGTATGACAGAACGCAAGGATTAATTTAGTCGTATAGAAAAAATGGAAGAGATAATTAAGCGCCATAATCATTATGTTCCAGAGATGTACCTAAATAATTGGGCGCATGAAAAAAGGATCTATTCCTATCAGCTTCTCGTGTCACATAACAATGTGCCGCTATGGAACCATTCTGCGGTAAAGAACACAGCATCTATAGACAATCTTTATGTAAGAGTTTCGAAAGGCAATGAAATCGATGACTTTGAAAATGAATTTATGAAATATGAAACAGCGGCAAAAGAACCGCTGTTAAAAGCATGTACTGATCAGCGTATGACTCCGAATGACTGGCATGAACTGATCGGATTTGTAGCTACACAGATCGTGAGGACTCCGGCATTCTTTTTTAGAACGAAGGATAAAATGAAAGAGTTTCTACCTACTATTTTGGATGATATAGGGAAGAAACTTGCAATTCTTACGCCAGAAGAGATTAAACAACATTCTCACAAAAAAACATCCGCGGATGACCTTATCCCGGCAGCCGTTAGACTGACTGATATAAAGCCGGATAATGATCATCGGTATGTTGAAATCAAGACTATCGCTGGGAAAAGCCTATGGCTTTTTAGCATAGATCATCTCATTAAAAAGACAGCTTCGATACTTCATGAGCATAAATGGAGTATTATATCTGCGTCCAATGGCATAAAATGGCCGACAAGCGATGACCCTGTTTTATGCCTAAACTATTACGGGAAGAACGACTATGATTTTTGGGGAGGTTGGGGGAATCCTGGCTCTGAGATAATAATGCCAATTAGTCCGAGAAAAGCTCTTTATACGCAAGTTGGGAAAAAGCATTCTCCTTGTTTGAACTATACTTATGAAGAATCACTACTTCTGAAAAAGCTGATTACTGAACATGCATTTATGTATGTGTATGCGAGTGATCAAGACGTCGAAATCCCGCTTTTCAGGCCAAGAATAGTCGACATTGAAGAGTATAGGAGAATAATGAAAGAATTAAGCGAATGGCATGGTAAATACAAGGAGGAAGAAGTGCCTCTACTTGAAAAACGTCTGATCACAGATAATCCAAATCCGAATTATGATAGTAGAAGGAAACTATGAATATGGATAGGAATAACTTGCTCAAATCGATAAACTATTGTAAAAACAGTTAATTTGACTCTGATATTATAGACAAAATGAATGAGACTCAGGCTCATCCGTCTTTGATTTCTCATGATTTTGCAGGAACATTGCAGAACGCATAGAGGGTAAGTCCAAGAATTTGGACTTAGGGTCTAAATGAAAAACATAGTTCTTGCTTTTTTGAAATAGTGCCGTTACAATCATGTTGTCGGGAGGAGTTGTAAAAGAATTCTTCCGACGAAAAACTGAATACTGAAAAACGATTTCTAATCGAGCAAGCGGGGCAGGATCCGTAAGGACTGAAAAACCACCAAGCACCGTACGAAATTGGATTGAGATACGGCGCTTTTTCTTTTCTCCGCAACAGGCAGAAACAAAATATATTTTTCTATGGATGTCGTTTTTTGGAGTTCCAGCCCCCTGTACATATATAGAAGGGTAAAAGAAGCACCTTGAAAACTGCATACCGTTCTACCGTCTTACATACGGCAAATAACCGGGCTACATAGCAAGGTCGCGGGCACAGCTCGCTGCGACAACGTGGTCTGCATCGCGGAGCACAGGACACGGGCGGTCATGAGAACGGGAACACCCCGCGGGACAACGTGTCCCGCATAGAAAATATATTTTAAAAAGTTCCGGCAATTCGCGGAAAAATTCAGCAATGTACAGTGAGAGGCGTTGCGAACTAAAAGAGGTGCTGCAACGGGTAATCAGCACATCACAAATAATTTACAACCCATTTAGGACCACGGCATCGAAAAAGTCGGCATAGAACAGTGAGGGCATAAGCCTTGAAAGCTGCAGAGAAGAGAGGGATTTGTAAATGAAACAGATTTTACTCACCATTCACATAAAAAGTTCCCCCATTATACGTAGAGGGACAATTAAGACGGAAGTGCTGAACGCCTGGGACATGTTGTCCCGCGAGGTACAAAAAATATATTTTAAAAAGTTCCGGCAATTCGCAAAATAATTACCCAATGTACAGTGAGAGACAATGCAGACGATATCGGCGAAGGATGCGAAACTCTAAAAAATTTACAAAAAAACGTTAAACAATTTCAGA
>CADAQS010000075.1 GCA_902790115.1 uncultured Eubacteriales bacterium
ATACCGCCGGTCAGCCCCACAATCTTTGTCCGATTCATTTTGTTTCAAACCAGCTCTTTCCGATTTTGGCATCCGCGATCAGCCGGACTTTTAACGCAACAACCTGCTCCATGGTCTGCTGCATCAGAGCAGCGACGCGTTCCGCTTCCTCCGCGGGCGCGTCCACGATCAGTTCGTCGTGGATCTGCAAAACGAGCTTTGCCGAAAAGCCCTGCTCTTTCAGTTTCCGATGGACTCCGATCATCGCAAGTTTGATGATATCCGCAGCGCTTCCCTGAATCGGCATGTTCATCGCGACCCGCTCGCCGAACTGCCGTACATTGTAATTGCTGCTTTTCAGCTCCGGCAGCGGACGACGTCGTCCGAACAGCGTAACCGCATATCCGTTGTCCCTGCCCTGCTGCACGCTCTCCTTGAGATAAGCCTCCACCCTTGGATAGCGTTCAAAATAGCGGTGGATATAGGACGATGCCGTCTTGACGCCAACGCCGAGATTTCTGGCAAGTCCGAAATCGGAAATGCCGTAGACGATGCCGAAGTTGACCGCTTTGGCGGCGCTGCGCTGCTCGCTTGTAACCTGATCCGGCAAAAGATGAAAGACCTCCGCCGCGGTGCGTGCATGGATGTCTTCTCCACTATTGAAGGCTTCGATAAAGGCTTCATCGCCGCTGATGTGTGCAAGAAGGCGCAGTTCGATCTGGGAATAGTCGGCGCCGACAAGCTCGTTGCCCGGGCTCGGCACAAACGCTTTGCGGATCTCACGGCCCTCTGCCGTCCGCACCGGAATGTTCTGCAGGTTCGGCTCCACGCTTGAAATGCGTCCGGTCGCGGTCACGCATTGCATAAAGCGCGTATGGATGCGTCCGTCCGCTGCCTGCTGTTTCAGCAAGCCTTCTAAAAACGTGTTGTCGAGCTTGGTCAAAAAGCGGTACTGCAGCACATCCGGAACGATCGGATCCAGCCCCGCAATCGCTTCCAATGCTTCCGCGTCGGTCGAATAGCCGGTTTTGGTCTTCTTCTGTGCCGGAAGGCCGAGCTTGTCGAACAGAATACCGCCGAGCTGTTTGGTAGACAGGATATTGAACCGCTCTCCCGCGCGCTCGTAGATGTTCTGCTCCAACGCCTCTGCCGCGCCGTGAAACTGCGTGTGCAGCTGTTCGAGCACGCTGCCGTCCACATTGACGCCGGTCCGCTCCATATCGAACAGGACGTACTGCAACGGAAGTTCCATATCGCGATACAGCGATTCCATACCGGAAGTACGGATCGAATCCTCCATCTGCGGGCGCAGGGCGAACAGACATGCCGCCGACGGATGCTCCGTCATCAGGTATGCGGTGCAGAGGGCTGAAAACGTGTCGCTCGGGCGGTTGCTCTGCAGCAGATAATCGGCGATTTTTGCATCAAATGCGATCGAAAACGGCGTTTCGTCTTTCTCAGCAATCCGATGCAGCAGGTTCTTTCCCTCGTATGCCAGAACCTTTGCGTCGCTTTTCTGCAGGAAGGCATGCAGCAGTTCATAAGCCTCGTTTTCATCGACCGGCGTATCGAACAGCGTTTCGCCCGCTGTCAGAACATAGGCTGTTTCTTCGTCAAACGCGAAGCTCAGTGCGGGTTCGCATAAAACTGCGATCTCCTTTGCCCCTTCGTGCTGTTCAAATACCGTCTGTATCTCTCCAATCGAGGTCAGCGGAACCGTCTGGGCCGAAAACGCATTCTTCTGAGCTGACGGTGCATCGCCCTCAGGGAGCCGGTTCGCGATCGTCTGTAGCTCGAGCTCCAACAGGCGCTCCCTTCCGCCCGCAGTCTTAGTAAAGTCAAATTCGCAGTCCTTCAAAGTTTCCTTGACCGGAGCGCTGCAGTCGATCGTACCGAGCCAGTAGGAAAACCGCGCGTCTTCCTTGCCGGTCTGCACGCGCTCACCGAGCTTCCCCTTGATTTCATCCGCATGTGCAAGAACGTTTTCGAGATCCTGATAGGTTTCCAGCAGCTTAAGCGCCGTCTTTTCGCCGATGCCTGCAATGCCAGGGATATGGTCGGAGCTGTCGCCCATCAATGCTTTCAAGTCACGCATGCGATCCGGCACAAGGCCGTACCGCTCCATCAGCGCCGCTTCATCAACAACGCTGTTGTCCTTGGTGTAATAAATCTTTGTATGCGGTGTGATCAGCTGAAACGAGTCCCGATCCCCGGTTGCGATCAGCGTTTCGATTCCCTGTGCTTCCGCCTTGCGCGAGAATGTACCGAGGATATCGTCCGCCTCATAGCGTGGGCATTCGATCACGGCGATTCCCATCCTGGGGAGCAGCTTCCGGATCTCCGTCATCTGCTTGACAAGATCCTCGTCTGCAGGCTTTCGGCCGGCTTTGTAGTCCGCATACCGTTCATGCCGGAACGTCGGTCCGTGCATATCAAACGCAACCAGAACGTAGGAGGGATGCTCCTTCAACAGTTCCAGCAGTTTGGTCAGAAAGCCTTTCAGCGCGCCGGTCGGAAAACCGTCGCGCGTCGTCAGATTGACTTTAAAAAATGCATGATATGCCTGATACATCAAGCTGTTGCCGTCGATCGCGAGCAGCAGATTCTGTTTTTCGGGTTCCGGTGTGTTTTTCAATCGTTATTCTCCTATGACGTCGTAAACCATCGGACAGTGCGCAGGCTTCTGCTCCGAGATCATAAAGGCGCTGTAAAACTCTTCAATCGCAGCGTCGGCTTTTGCCGGATCATTGATATACATCATGCAAAGCGGTTCATCGATATGCACCGCATCGCCGAGCCGCTTTTTCATCACGAGGCCGACCGCCGGATCGATCCGATCCGCCTTGGTCGCGCGGCCGGCACCGAGCATCTGTGCCGCAGTGCCGATCCGTTCCGCGTTGATCGCGGAAAGGTAGCCTTCCGTCTTCGGATAGATCGGACGGATCTCGCGCACCTTGCACAATTCGTCGATCCGCTGCATACAAAGATACGAAGCGTCGCCGCCTTGCGCGGTCACCATCTGCTGCAGTTTTTTCAGTCCCGCACCGCTTTCCAGCGCCGTTTCGAGTTTCTGCCGTGCGTCGTCTGCATCGGATGCAAGATCGGACAGCAGCAGCATATGCGTGCCGAGCAGCATGCAGACCTCGTACAGCGGATCGCCCTTCGGAATCCTGCCGGACAGCAGTTCCACGGCTTCACGCACTTCCAGCGCATTGCCGACCGCCATGCCGAGCGGCTGGTTCATATCCGTAATGATCGCGACCACTCTGCGGCCGACCCTCTTGCCGATCTCGACCATCAGTGTCGCTAGCGCGCGCGCCTGATCGAGCGTCTGCATAAACGCGCCGCTGCCGACCTTGACGTCGAGCACGATCGCGTCTGCCCCCGCCGCGAGTTTTTTGGACATGATACTCGAAGCAATCAGCGGAATGCTTCGAACCGTTGCAGTCACGTCGCGCAGCGCATACATTTTCTTATCCGCCGGATCGAGATCTCCCGACTGTCCGATAACCGAAACGCCGATATGATTGACAATCTGCTTGAATTTGTCAAGCGGAATCTCCACCTGCATGCCCGGAATCGATTCGAGCTTGTCGATCGTGCCGCCGGTGTGTCCGAGGCCTCTGCCGCTCATTTTGGCAACGGTTCCGCCGCATGCCGCAATCAGCGGCGCAACCACAAGCGTCGTCGTATCGCCGACGCCGCCGGTTGAATGCTTATCGACTTTGACGCCTTTCAGGTCGCTGAGATCCACGATATCGCCCGAATGCATCATCTCCATCGTCAAATCAGTCGCTTCGCGGTCGCTCATCCCGTTGAAGACAATTGCCATCTGCATCGCCGCCATCTGATAATCCGGCACCGTACTGTCCAGAAAGCCTTTAATCAGAAAAGAGATTTCCTCAGTCGTCAGTTCCTCGTTCTGTACTTTTTTCTCAATCAGATCTACCGTGCGCATAGTTTCCTCCACAGGTCGATATTTTGCGTTAGTGTAACCCCGTTCGGACAAATCCGTTCATTTCGTGAGAAATTTCCTTTGGAAATAGGAAAAGATGCTTGCCCGGTCACCGACCGCGTCCGTCGGAATCTGCCAGACCGGCGTACTGCTTTGCGCCGCTTCCTGTACTTCCGAAAGGATTCGCAGCGAATTCTTCGCGCCGGTTATGACAAGGTCAGCCTTCCTGCAGCGTTCCTCGAGGTGCTGTGCCTCCGAAAGGAAATCTGCGGCATCCATCTGCTTTGCACCGAGTTCGATTAGCTTTTGAATCGCGCATGTTTCGTGTTCCAAACCGCTGCCAAGAAGCGTAATGGAGCATTCCGAAAGACGAGCATCCATCCTATCGGGATTCTGCGGATCCGAAAGCACCTTTCCAAATCCTTCGCCGTGATCGTCGTCCGAATACCCGTCAATCGCCAGCACCATTTTGCGGTAGCCGAGGTCCAGAATCTTCCGGATGGCCAGTCCGAGCGCTTCCGAAGAACGCGGAGCGTCCTCCGTCATCACCGATGCGCAGTCAAAGCCGACGGTAAACGGCGGGAAGACGCCGATCAGCATCGGAACACGTTCGTCTGATGTGTTTTTACTCGAAATCCACTCAAACCGGCCGCGGCGCGCATAAGTCAATGCAAACGTTGTGCCGATGCCTCCGTTTGCCATCGGGCAGCAGTCGACGTGCCATCCGCTTTCCGCAGCGGCTTTCGCTGCCGGCGTAATCAGCTGCGCGGCAAATCCGAGCGGATCCGAAACGGCTTCCGCTGCAATCAGAACGGTACGCCCGTCCGTTGTCGGCATCGGTGCAGGCAGCTTCTCGGGAATAAACGGTTCGCCCGTTTCCGTACGCGAAAGCATCCCGTTTTCATCGAACGATCCCAGCAGCGTATACGGTCCGAAACCGTCCAAAGCATTGGCCTGATAGATCGGTTTATGCAGGCTGAGGTTTGCATACATCCGGTCCATCTTTTCCCAAAGCACGCTGTTCTCTCGCGACTGCGTCACCTTGTGATGGTTCAGAATGCACACATATTCCTTTTGCGCGCCGCCTGCGACCGCTTCGGTGCAGCTTTCGTAGAGATCAATCAACGCGCGATTTCCTGCCGCAATGACAGAAAACGCTATCGTCCAGCAAGCAGTTTTGGTTTTGTTTGAAAAATCCGGAACCGGAAAACTCAGTCCGACCGGAAAATAGCTCCAAATCATTCTATCCCCTCCGTTAGCACCGTGTTCAGCTTCTGTTCTGCCAGTTCCAGTTGTTCATACAATCCGTTTTCCCGCTCGCCGAGTGCAGTCAGTTTCTCGCAGATCGTATTGACTTTTTCAAATTCGCTCGCCTGCGCCGCCTCGTTCATCGCTTCCTGCAGCTTTTCCCGCTCGCCGTCAATCCGTTCCAGATCCGCTTCAAGGCGCCGCACGGCAGCCTTTGCATTCTGCAGAGCATTCCGCGCTTCCTTGCGTTTGACATACAGATTATCCGAAAGATCCTTTTGCGCGGCAGGACGTTCTTTCTGTGCCGGTCGAATCCGGTCGAACATGTTCTCTTTTTCGTCGGTCTGTTCCAAAAAGCCGTTCGGTGTCAGAACGATGACGCGGTCCGCAAGACGCCCTACCAAATACCGGTCATGTGATACGATGATGACCGTTCCGGTAAACTGCTCAATCGCATGTTCGAGCACCTCCGCAGACGCGATGTCCAGATGGTTGGTCGGTTCGTCAAGCAGCAGCACATTTGCGCCGGACAGTACCAGTTTCAGAAGCTGAATCCTTGCCCGCTCCCCGCCCGAAAGCGTTGCGATCTGTTTATGGATATCGTCGCCCGCAAACAGGAACATGCCGAGGTATCCGCGCAGCTGATTCGGAAGGAACATCGGGAACGCATCATACAGTTCCTCCAGAACCGTTTTGGATTCGTCGAGATCCCGCGTATGCTGTGCATAATAACCGAGCTTCACGCCCGCACCGAGCTTGTACAGTCCTCCCGTCGGCTCCGTTTCGCCGGTCAGAATCTTCAGAAGTGTGGATTTCCCGCAGCCATTCTCGCCGATCAGACATACGCACTGACCTTTTTGTACCAAAAGGTTGAGATGATCAAATACCGGTTTGTTCCCGTACGACTTTTTGAGATCTTTCAGAACGATCACTTCATTCCCGGTCGGTTTCGGTTCCGGAAAGCGGAACACGACGCTCTTCTCATCGGTTTCCGGCGCCACCATTTCGGCGCGGATGCGGTCGATTTGCTTCTGTTTGGATGCAATCGTAATGTAATTGCGCTCCTGATTCCACCGACGCTGCTGGTCGATGATGCCCTCAATCCGCTTGATCTCCTTCTGCTGCCGGAAATACCGTTTCTGCGCCAGCTCACGTTCGGTCATCTTCAGTTCCATGTAACGCGTAAAGTTGCCCTGCGCGCTTCGGATGCTCTGATGCGTCAGTTCGAGGATCCTCGTAACCGTTCCGTCCAAAAAAGCACGGTCGTGCGAGATCACAAGCACAGCGCCGCGGAACTGCTTCAAATAGTCTTCAAGCCATCGAATCGCAATCACATCGAGATTGTTGGTAGGCTCATCGAGCAGAAGGATGTCCGCATCGGTCAAGATCGCACGGGCAAGCATCGCCTTGGAGATCTGCCCGCCTGAAAACTCCAGAACGGATCGATGCAGTTCCTCTTCGGTAAAGCCTAGCCCGATCAGCGCCGACCGCGTCCTTGCGCGAAACGTGTTGCCGCCCTGCCGGTCGAACGCATTCAAAAGCGCGTCCTGCTGTGCGATCAGCCGGTCGAGCTGTTCTTCCTGTTCCATGCGCGCCGAAAGAGCATTCAATTTCTGTTCGATCGCAAGAAGGTCCGTAAAGGCTTCAAGCGTAAAATTGTAGAGATTGGTGTCCGCGCGAAGTTTCGGCTGCTGTTCGACGTAGGAAACCTTTGCGCCCGATGCGATCGAAACGCGGCCGCTGTCCGGCTTTTTCTCTCCGAGCAGGATCGAAAACAGCGTGGATTTTCCGCTTCCGTTCACGCCGATCAGCCCAACGTGTTCGTTGGGCTGAATTTCGAACGAGACTTCCGAGAAAAGAAGCTGCGTTCCAAAGGACTTCTGCAGGTTTTCCGTACGTAATACTGCCATATTCCAGTTCAGTATACCACATTATGCGCAAGAATGGAATCATTCACAAAAATTTCAATATTAATCTCCAAAAACAGACCGTTTTTCTGCTATAATGATGTCATTAAAGGAGGGATTACGATGAAATCTTCCCAATCCGGTCAAAAGCGTCGGATCCCGCTCGGGATCTTTATCCTTACCGTGGGCGTGCTCGGCATGCTTGCGGTGGTTGTGGTATGCCTGTTTACCCTGAAGTTCGGATCTTTCTCCTTCTTGCGCTATGCAAACGATGAGAGCGAATACCTGACTGCCGAGCAGTTCCATGTGGAAACGTCCGATCATGCGACGATCACGCCGGTTCCGTCCGATACGCCGATTCCCGAAATCAGCGCCGTTCCGACCGATAACAGCCAGATCGATCTGTCCACCTACTCGACGCTGCAGTTCGGTGATGAGAATCCGGACGTCGTCAATCTGCAGATCCGCTTGATGGCGCTCGGCTATATGGATTACGATGAACCGTCCAACGTGTTCAACCTTTCGACCGAAAACGCGGTCAAACTGTTTCAGCGCGCCAGCAATTTAGAGCAGACCGGCATCGCAACCAACGCGCTGCAGGAACTTCTGTTTGACGAGAATGCACAGCAGTACCGCGTAAAGATATCCGATGACGGTGCGGATGTGCGCAACGCACAGCAGCGTCTGTGGGAACTCGGATACTACACCGACAAGATTTCCGGTTACTACGGCCCGCAAACCGAAATGGCCGTCCGTCTGTTCCAATCCCGCAACAATATTGTCATTGACGGCGAGATCACGAGGCAGGTTCACGATATCCTGTTCTCGGACGAAGCGCGTGCTCTTTCCACGGCAACGCCAAGTCCTACTCCTACGCCGGTGCCGACCGAGGAACCAGCGGCGACTCCTACGGATAAGCTTGCTGTGACCGCAAAACCCGAACCGACTCCAAAGCGGACGGAGAACCCCCCCGCCACCGAAAAACCGGCTGCAACGCCGAAACCGACCGACGCGGGCAAGACGGAAAAGCCGCATTCGACCGATAAACCAACGGCCACGCCGAAAGTCACCGCAACGCCCAAGCCTACCAAGACTCCGAAGCCTACGGCAACTCCGCGGGTCACGAATTCGCCGCATCCCGAACCCGGCAACTACGGTTCCGGCATCAGCGGTCTGATCAAGTGTGCAGAAGCGCAGCTCGGTGATCCGTATCTGTTCGGCGCAAGCGGTCCCGATTACTTCGACTGCTCCGGATTCGTCTGCTATTGCATGAAACAAGCCGGCTTCTCTGTATCGCGTACTTCCTCGAAAAACCTTGCCAAGAACAACAGCTGGAAGCTGATCGAAAGTATCGACGATCTGAAACGCGGTGACCTGATCTTCTGGTGCAGCGATGATTCCGATTCGGTCAGCCACGTTGCGATCTGCACCGGCGGCAGAAGCTTTATCCATGCAAGTGCATCCGGCGGATGCGTCAAAACCGGCAGCATCGGAAGCAGCGACAGCAACTATTGGTATCGCAATTTTGTCTGCGGAAGACGGTTTGCCTGATGAGCTGCAATATCTGCCCGAGAAACTGTCAAATCGACCGAACAGCCGCGAAGGGATTCTGCGGCTGTTCTTCTGTTCCGAAAATTGCCCGTGCGGCGCTGCATTTTGACGAGGAGCCCTGCATCAGCGGAACCAAAGGCAGCGGAACGATCTTCTTTTCC
>CADAQS010000076.1:0-8677 GCA_902790115.1 uncultured Eubacteriales bacterium
CAATGTACAGTGAGAGACAATGCAGACGATAGCGGCGAAGGATGCGAAACTCTAAAAAATTTACAAAAAAACGTTAAACAATTTCAGAAAAAATTACCCAATGTACAGTGAAGGGCATCGCAGGACGCGGTGTCCCACACAGGACAATTAAACCGTAATAGAAAGTTCACGAATCAAAAACGCGAGAATTCTCCCCAAAGAAAGTAGAGAGACAGTTAGCAGAAGCACCTTGAAAACTGAACATCGAAAGCCATAGATGAAAGATTTATGAACAATTACCGATTTGCAGGAAAGAAATGTGCGTTTTGTCGCAATGGGTATGAGAGGGCACACGCTGCGAAGAAGCGAAAAGCCATTCCTTCAATCGGTAAAGATTTCACCAATACATAGTGGATGTGCAGACATGAAAATTAGGATCGAAAAAAGTTCACAATCGGATTTTTTATTTTTTTATCCAAAAGTTCCCAACTGTATAGTAGGAGGGTTTACATGCAACCGGCAATAGAGAACGCCGGTGCAGATATACCGTTTCCCCTGATCAAGGAAACGAGACCGTCGCCGCTTCGGGACGCCGAGGTGAGAAGCACCCATTACACGGACCATGAAAGGAAATCGAATCACATGAAACCTACATACACAAATACACAAGAGCTGCCCTACACGTTAAGTGTAGAAGAAATGGCGGCGTTCCTGGGGATCTCCCGGGTCGGCGCTTACAACTTGAGCCACAGTAAGGGATTTCCCTCCAAGCGGATCGGGAAACGAATCCTGATCCCGCGGGATGCATTCCTTGCATGGCTGAAAGACCTGCCGGAGGTGAGCGAAGCATGAGTAAGCAGAAAAATAATACTGCTGTCGAGCAGATAGAGGTTAAGAAAGCGGCTTTGCCGAGTGAGCAGACGGCACTTCCAACAGCAGAAGAACCCGTTACCACGATCCCTACGGACAAGAAACAGGATATGGCACCGGCAGCTAAGACGAGCAAACTCAACAAGGACAAGCCGGTAAAGGAAACCGTAACAGCGATTCCGTTGGAAAGGATCCAACCCTTCGAGAATCATCCGTTCCGTGTTGAAGCAGATGCAGCAATGGCGGAGCTGAAAGCGAGCGTGGCATTGAACGGCGTGCTCGAACCGGTGCTTCTTCGTCCGAAGGGAGACGGCTTTGAAATGCTCTCCGGTCACCGCAGAATGGCGGTTTGTAAGGAACTCGGCATTGAGACAATCCCAGCGATCGTCCGCAATCTCGACGACGATCAGGCGACGCTTGCCATGGTGGATGCGAATCGGCAGAGGGAGCACATTCTGCCGAGCGAAAAGGCGTTTGCGTATAAGATGCGTGACGACGCCTTGAAGCATCTGCGCGCGGGACACGGTGTCCCGCCGAACGGCAGAACCACAGAGCAGATCGCCAAAGAGGTCGGCATGAGCGATCGGAACGTAAGACGGTATATCCGCTTAACGAACCTCTTGCCGGAGCTGCTGGATCTGGTGGACGCCAATAAACTCGGAGAGAGTATCGGAGAGATCCTATCGTTTCTGTCGGAAGCGGAACAGCAGGCAGTACTGTCGCTCATGCGAGCCGAACTGCGAGCGCCGACAAAAGCCCAGGCGCAGCGGATTAAGCAACTGCACGAGGACAGGGAGTTCACAGAAGATACGCTGAAGGCCGTTTTTCAAAGCGGTACGAGCAAGTCGAAGGAGAAAGTCTCCATCCCGCTGGAAGCGCTCGAACGGTTCTTTACCGAGGATGAGACCCCCGCACAGATCACGGAAGCGATCATTGCGGCGTTGGAGCAGCAGACGAAGCTGAAAGCATTCTTCCCAAAGGATGTAACGCCGGCGCGAATGACGGAAGTGATCGTTAAAGCTCTGGAAAACGAAAAGCGTCGGCAGCGCAACAAGGCACAGGAGCGGTAACCGGTCACAGGGCAAAGCGGCAATCCCAAACGGCGGACAGGCATTCGCATGCGAGGACTTTCCAAGGGGCAGAGGCAAGGTTTACGGTGCGGGGAGCGAATCCCCGCACCGGTTCCCAAGCAATCTTGACCGACAAAGTGACAACACTTTTCGATCCGAAACAGAGACCCGAGAATGATAGCATTTCTATTCATGCGGTTAAAAGTGATAGCACTTTTTACCGGTTCAAAGGATCATAACCGTATGTGTATTCCGCCCGTTTCCCTCCCGTCAGAAAAGGACTTTTTTTCATCTGTTAGGGAGGAACAAGCATGGGATTGTGGTAGCACAATCCGCTCGTAAGGGAGCGCCCTTAAACCCCGATGTGCCGGAAAGCCGGCAAACAACCATTTCAAACAAAAATCACAGGAGGAAATCAAATCATGTTGAAACACGACATTCAAATCAATTTTCGCGTCAATGCGGAGGAACAGGAATTACTGCACACCAACGCAAAGAAGTGCGGACTGTCCGTGGCAAAGTATCTGCGTTCCCTGATCCACGGCTATGTTCCGAAAGAGCAGCCGTCCGCGGATTACAAAGCGCTGATCCGCGAACTGCACGCGATCGGCAACAGTATGAATCAGATCGCGGCAAGAGCCAACGCGACCGGATTCTTTCTGAAAGAACAGTATGCAGAGGAAGCGAAAGCACTCAGCACGGCGATTCTGGACATTCAGAAAGCGGCCCTGCTGCCGGAGAAGATGCATGGCAACGACGAAGATATGGCCGGTTAAAAGCCGTCTTGATCACGTTCTTGAGTATACGGAGAACAAAGAAAAGACGGCTAATAAAGCGTGGAATACGATCGATTACCAGTCCATGCGGGATGTGATGGATTACGCCATGAACGACGCTAAGACGGAGAAACAGTATTACGTTTCCGGTTGGAACTGTTCCCCGGATATCGCCAGAGAGGAGATGCGGATCACGAAAAAGCAGTACGGCAAGGAGGACGGGATCCTTGCATTTCATGGTTTTCAGAGCTTCAAACCCGGCGAAGTGACGCCGGAGACCGCACATGAGATCGGACTGAAACTGGCACAGGAGCTATGGCCGGATCACCAGGTGATCATTGCAACCCACCTTGATAAGGCACACATCCACAATCATTTCGTACTGAACTCTGTCGGACTGGATGGCAAAAAGTTCGATTCCAATCACGCCAGTTACCGGAAGATGCGGGAAGCGTCGGATCGGTTATGCAGGGAGTACGGACTGTCGGTGATTGCGCAGCCGGAGAAGAATCCGAGAAAGCATATTACGGAATGGCAGGCAGAGCGTGCAGGAGAACAGACATGGCGTTCGATCATTCGGGAGGATATGGATTACGCCATCCGGTACAGCATGACCATGGAGCAGTTCTACGCGGCCATGAAAAAGAAGGGTTACATCTTTGAGCAGCGCGGCAGCTTTCTGCGAATCAAGGTGCTCGGTATGAAACGATTCGTGCGGCTCCAATCGCTCGGAAACGGGTACACAGAAACCGCAATCCGACAACGGATTCTACGGCAGCGGTATCCGGAGATCGAACCAAGACAGCCAAAGAAGCCAACAAAGCGGTACACAATACAAGGCGATTTCCGCTTATCGAAGGTCACATGGAAAGGACTTCGGGCGCTGTACTTCTTCTATCTGCGTAAACTGCGGGAAGCGAACAACCATCCGAAGCAATCCTATCCGTTTGTGCTGAAAGAGGACTTGCGGCATCTGGATGCGCTTTCGGAGCAAGCGAAATTCCTGTTCCGCTACAAACTCGATACCGGCGAACAGGTGCAGGAACTGCAGAAAATGCTGACAGAGAAAATCTCTGAACTTCAATCCGAGCGCACGGAACTGTACAATGAGCGCCGTAGGGTAGGCACAACGGAGGAGCGGAAACAGGAGATCGAGGAACGGCTTGAAGCGCTTTCCGATACCAATAAACAATTACGCCGGGACTTAAAGCTGTGCTCGGATGTGCTGCTTCGGTCGGTGGAGATTGAGGAAAGGAACCGTATACTGCGCGAAGAAGCACAATCAAAGAAACCTGCCGAGAAAGGAAAGAACCGGAATGTGCGGAGGAGAGAAAATGAGCGACGAGGATAATGGTTCGATCGGTGCGTATAAATCGGATTCCATCTGTGCACCGCCTGTTACGGTTTTCGATATGCATTCCGAACCGGAGAACAGCGATTGGATCGGGATCTATTTTTCATGGACGGCATGGTAGATGCTTATTTGAACCGCAGCGAGCTGCCGAAACCGATCATAAAATTTCTCGCATCGCAAAGTTGCAAATCGGCGCGAAATGAACTATTCGTTAAAGTGACAGAAAATCGAAAGGAGAATTGACGATGAACATTACGTACAGACAAGAAGGCGACTATCTGCTTCCGAACCTGACGCTCGATCCGCAGCCGGAAGGCGAGATCGGCGTCTGGGGTTGGCGGAGGAAGATGTACCTGAAGGAGCGTCGCAAGGACACTTACAACGCTCTGCTGATGAAAGGCACATTGACGCAGCACCTGATCGACACGAACGAAGCGGCACTGGACATGATGGAAACGCTTGTGAAGCAGATGGCGGCATCCGAGGGCGTGACGGAAGATCTCAAGTGCCGCGATCAGATGGCATGGGTCGGACGGATGAACAGCATCTGCAACCGCGCCGATGAGATCGTGCGCGCGGAACTGATCGAGGTGTGATATGGCAAGGAAGCGAAATGACGGATGGTATCAGACCTCTGTGGTCGTGGGGAGAAACCGAGACGGAAGCTATAAGCGTAAGTACATCTATGCCAAGACGAAGTGGGAACTGGACGAGCGCCGCGCGGAACTGGAGCATAATCTGAAATACGGTCTATCTGCAGACGCTGACAAAGCGACATTTGACGAGATCGGTCAGGAATGGTTGAAACATAAACGTTTCTTTGTGGATGACAGCCGCTATAATCGGTATGAAGCCGTCCTTCGTACGCACTTGGACTCCATCGCCCGGATGCCGGTGATCAAACTGAAAACGATCCATATTCAGAACATTCTGGACGAGAAAGCAGCGGAGGGATATTCAAAAAAGGTTCTGAGTGAGATTAAGCAGACGGCAAAACAAGTGTTGGACTACGCGATGCAGTACGATATCATCATGCGAAACGTAGCGTATCTGTCGAAAGTGCCGAAAAACGCGCCGGAGGAACACCGGGATCCATTGACGGATGCGCAGATACAGCTGGTACTGAACCACTGGAAGGGAAATCGGATGGGCGTTCCGGCGCTGATTATGCTCTACTGCGGGCTCCGCAAGGGGGAGATGATCGCGCTGCAATGGTCGCATGTCAATCTAAAGGACAAAACGATCTTCGTGGAAAAATCTGCTTCGAGTACAAAAAATCAGCCGAAGCTGAAAGGCCCGAAAACCAAAGCAGGCCTCCGAATCGTACCGATCCCGGACTTTCTGGCGGACATTCTGCGCGACTGCGCCAAGCGAAAGGAGTCCATGTTTGTCTGTCCGGCGGCCGGAGGCACGATGATGACCGAACAGGCTTGGAAGAATGCATGGGACAGTTATATGCACCATCTGAATCTTTGTGCAGGAGGTCGTGTCGGCAGTCGATCACGTCCGAAGGTTGTTGCTATGGAGCGGTTTACCGCACATCAGCTGCGGCACACCTATGCAACGATGCTGTATAACGCGAACGTGGATGTCAAATCCGCACAGGAGTATTTGGGACATTCGAGCATTCAGACGACGCTCGCGGTCTATACGCATCTGACGCCGGAAAAGAGGGAAGCATCGACCAAGGCTTTCAACGACTATCTGGCACAAAACAACAAAATGCCGAACCTTTCAAACGGTTGACACAACGAAAAAGCACCGATCATGTGAAATCGCATGGCCGGTGCTTTTGTCATATCGTTATTCTTCTTCCTGCTCGGAAGTGGCAGCTTCCACAAGACTCATCACCTGTGAGAAGTCAATCGCATTCTTCGATGTGACGACCGGAACGCCGGTGCGCGCTTCAACGGCTTTGCGCGCTTCGCCTGCAGCTTCACCGCCGGACTGTGCGACCTTGACATTCTCTTCAAAGGTGACGGGGGAGTGCTGCTTGGAGATCTCAGTGGTAGTTGCCTCTGCGAGCATATTCAGCACCAATTCGAGTGTAGACATATTATCCCGCAGGTTTTCCTTTTTCAAGCCTTTCAGATTCTTATACTGCCGCGTCGTCATGCCTGACCATGCGCGGGTGATCTCATCGGTCAGGATCGCATATTCGACGCCCTTTTGAACACCGCGGTTTTGCCATTCATCGGTCAGCTCCTTGCGAACCTGAATCGCCTGCAGGCGCTGATTGATCCATTCACGTGAATAGCCCTTCTTGAGATACGTTTCCAAAGCGCGGTCAATGGTCAGTTCCGGATCGATGGTTTCGTCGATACGCTCCTTGCCGACCTGTGCGAGCCAGAGCTTAAATGGCTCCGCTTTTTTGGATGGGATGGACTGGATAATGCGGAAAAGCTGTTCCGTGTTGGCAACGTCGGTCAAATATCGTTTTCCGTCTTTCGGCGATTTCAATTTCAGTTGCTGACAATTTGTCAGCAACTGATCCGCGCCTTCTTCTTTCAGACGTTGTTTCAGCTTTGCCCAATAATTGCTTGCATCACGCGCCGTTCGTTGCTCCGTTAAGATGCCGATGACATCCACAACCGAGAAATACCATTCTTCCTCAGCTTCATTCCAAGCGGTGCGGATGCGCTGATCTTCGTATAATACGACACGGTCGCTGTCCATAATACCCTCCGAAACAGTCTGATATACTCCAAAATGCTTACAAAATCATTATACAATGATGTGGTAAATCCGTCAAACTGAAAATGATTATTCCTAATAAAATATTAAAAATCACAGTAAAATAGGGAAATAGAATATACAAGTGATCTATAAATATACGCAAAATGAATAAGATTGCGTCGTGGAATACTATCTAATATGATGTGGTAAATGATGTGGTAGCCCTGAAAAACAGAAAAATGAGCAATAATCGGTCAATTTGAAAAAAGAAAAAGCCCGATATTCTCGGACTTTTTCGGTGGCTCCCCAGGTAAGACTCGAACTTACAACCCTTCGGTTAACAGCCGAATGCTCTGCCATTGAGCTACTGAGGATTACGCACTCATCGAATGCGGGATTTATTTTACCTGTGCGTTCTCGATTTTGCAAAGTCGAAAAAAATGATTTCTGTGCAAATAGACTTTTAAATCTTTGATTTTCTCATAAATCCTTTGAATTGCTTCGGTTTGATTGACGAACAGTTTTTTTTGGTGTACAATAACTGCATGGAAACATCGGTCCAAACGCTCGTGCACAGCGAGCTTTCCGAACCTGCGCCGCGGGTGATCCGCAGCGACGGCGCGCTGTATCTGGTGCTGCTGCTCGGTGCGGTCGGGTGCATCGCGCTCTCACGCTGGCTGTCCGACCGGTTCGGCTTGCTCCGCATCTGGTTTCAGATCGGCCTGTATGCCGGACTGCTCGGCACGGGCTATGCGATCTACCGGCTGCGGCTCGTCGGCTACCGCTATCTTCTGACCGACCGCGAATTGCGCATCGATCAGGTCGTCGGGAAAAAGATTAAGCCGCTGCTGACCGTTCCGCTGGACAATCTGATCGGCGAAGGTCCCGGAGAGGAAGGCGCTTCCGACGGGCGGACCTACACCGGCCGGCGGCGCGATGCGTTCTGCGTCCGCTACCGCACGGATGCCGGCGTGCGGCGGCTGTATCTTTCCTGCAGCGAAACGCTGCGATCTCTGATTTCGGAGCATATTCATGCGTAAGGAAGACTGTCTGAATTATATCGAATCGGGCAACTGCCCGCATGCGATCCTGCTTGCCGGACCGCCGGAGAGCGACCGTGCCGAATTTGCACGGCGCGCTGCGGCGCGTTTTCTGCTGCACACAGACGACGTTTCGGCGCTCAAGGACTGCCCGTTCTACATCGAGGCGGCCGGCGCACTGCCGATCGATCAGCTGCGCGACGCGCTGAAGCTTCTGAATGCTGAGGCATACGAGCGCGGACGGCGCTGCATCGTACTGCTGAACGCGCACGAGCTCGCGATCGGTTCGCAGAATGTGCTGCTGAAAACGCTTGAGGAGCCGCCTTCCGATACGCTCTTGCTGCTGGTCGGCGTCGAGGCGGGCTTTTTGCCGACGATCCTGTCGCGCTGCATGATCCTGCGCAACGAAACGGAGCCGTGGGAGACGGTCTTCCGCCGGCTTCGACAGGATGGCGTCGACGCGGCGATCGCCGAACAATGCGCCAAGCGCTCGGACGGCGTGTACGGTCGCGCGCGTAAGATGGCGGAGCCGGAGGCGCTGGCGTTTCGCGCGGGCGCAATCGGCTGCGTGGAGCAGTACCGTAAGGGTATCCGGCCGATTCCGGAGGCGACGGCGCTTTGCACACGCACCGAGGCGGCGACGGACGAGGAAACCGGAGAGACAAAGAAGCGGGCGCGCGTAAGTCCGGAGCTGTGTCAGACGTTTTTCGACATCTTCTGCGAGCTGCTCTGCGATGCGCTGAAGCTGCAGGTCGGGTGGGCGATGGTGGACAATACCGATTGCAAACCGCTTGTAAAGAATCTTTCGGAAACCTTTACAACGGCGCAAATTCAAGGTATGATGAACACGTTGTTCGAGGGCAGGCGGATGCTGTCCTTCCGGGCAACACCGGCACAGACGCTGGACTGGGT
>CADAQS010000076.1:8703-14326 GCA_902790115.1 uncultured Eubacteriales bacterium
ATAAAGGTATGGTAAAGGTAATCGGAGTTAAATTCAAAACGAGCGGGCGCATCTATTATTTCGATCCGCTCGATCTGCCGTTTCATGCGGGCGACGGCGCAATCGTCGAGACCTCGCGCGGCCTGGAATACGGGGATGTGACCTGCGACCCCAAGGAAGTTGAAGAAAAGGAGATCGTTGCGCCGCTCAAGCCGGTCATCCGGATCGCGACCGACGAGGATAAGCGCCTGCGCGCACAATACGCCGCCAAGGAGCCGGAAGCGTTCGCGATCTGCGAACGCAAGATCGCCGAGCACGGGCTCGACATGAAGCTCGTCGATTCGGAGTACATCTTCAACGGCAGCAAGATCGTGTTCTACTTTACGGCGGAGGATCGCGTGGACTTCCGCGAACTGGTCAAGGATCTCGCCTACGCGCTGCGGACGCGCATCGAACTGCGTCAGATCGGCGTGCGTGACGAAGCCAAGATGCTCGGCGGACTCGGACCGTGCGGACGTCCGGTCTGCTGCAAGGCGTTTTTAGACGATTTCCGGCCGGTTTCGATCAAGATGGCCAAGGAGCAGAACCTTTCGCTCAGCCCGACGAAGATTTCAGGCCTTTGCGGGCGTCTGATGTGCTGCCTGCAGTACGAGCAGAACGTCTATGAGGGCATGAAAAAGGTCATGCCCAAGGTCGGCAAAGAAATCAACACGGTTGACGGCGTCGGCACGGTCGTGGAAAACAATGCGATCACCGAAAAGACCAAGGTGCGTCTGACCATAGAGGACGGCACGATCGACGTGCGGGAGTATCCGTATACGCATCTCGGACCGGTCGGCGAACCGCTGCCGGAAGCAGCGCTGCAGGCAGCCGCCGAAAAAGAGGAGAACGCATTCGCTTCGCTTCGTCAGCAGACGAACGGACGGAACAACCAGCGCGGACGCAGCGCAAAACCGGAGACGAAACCCGAAAGCAAGGATGTCAAACAGGACGCACAGCGCGGCAAAGCCGACAGCGCACGCAAGAGCGATACGCCGGAACAGGACGACAAAAAGCAAAAGCAGAAGTCCGACAACCGTCAGCAGGGACCAAAGCCTTCCAAACAGGAGCAAAAGCCTGTCAATCAGAAGCAGGGACGTCCGGACCAGAAGCAGAAAGGCCCGAAGCCTGAGCAGAAGCAGAACGACAAGAAGCAACCCGCGCCCAGGCAAAAGCAGGAGCAGAACAACCCTGCGGCAAAGCCCGAGCAAAACACGGCCGATGCGCCCAAAGCTGACGCGCCGAAGAAGAACAACCGACGGCGCCGCCGTTCGCGTTCGAACAACGGACAGTACAACAAGCCCGCTGCGCCCAAAGGCGAGTGAGCATCGATTTTCAGCCGGCATCCGCCGGCTTTTTTCGTGATCGGAAGGAGAAGCGCCGGTCTTTTCGGATCGTTCGATCGCCCTCGGAAAAGAGGATTTTTGCCTCCGGCGCGAAAAAACGGAAAAAACATCCAACACTTCGTTTCACTCCTGCGTTTTAAGAGTGTAACCGGAACGGAAGCCGGCAGTTCCGGTACAGGGAGGACCTTATGAACAAACGATACAGAATCCCGAAAGGGGATCTCGGATCGGAAGCGGAAGCGCTTTTGGAGCAGCAGCGTCGGCTGCCGCTGATCCGGGTGACGGTCAGGCCGGTTCCGTCGGAAAGGCTGTAGCGCATGACGGTCGAGACACTCTATGAACGGTTCCGCGACGAGCTGATCCGGTTCGCACTGTGCATGACCGGCGATCGGGCAAGCGCGGAGGACCTGGTGCAGGATGCGTTCTTTTCGGCGGTGCTGCATGAAGCGCAGCTGAACGAACTCGGCGAGAAGCAGGCGCGTTCGTGGCTGTACCGGACGGTCAAAAACCGCTTCATCGATCGCGTGCGGCGCGCCCGGGCGGAGCTTTTGACCGACGCGGTCCCCGAAACGGCGGTCCCGCCCGCCGCGATGAACGAGACCGAATGGCAGATGCTCCTTGCGGCGCTGCCCGCGCCGGACGGAGAACTGCTGTGGCTGCACGATGTCGAAGGCTGCACGAGCGAGCAGCTCGGAGAGCGGTTCGGCATGCCGCCCGGAACGGTGCGCTACCGGCTGCACGACGCCAGAAAACAATTGAAACGAATGTTGGGAGGAAACCGAGATGTTTGAAAAGAAAAACCTTTTGATCAACTGCGACTTTTGCGATACGCGCACCATGAAGGAGGAGGACTATGCGTCCTTCGAGCGGATCGTGCTCAACTGTGACGTGCTTTTGGTCAGCGAGACCAGCAAAGGCATTCTCAACCGCCCGCCGATCACGATCAATCAGGATACCATGATCGAACTGCCGGACGGCGAGGACGTCAACATCAAGACCGTCAACGGTTCCTGCAAGATCGGTGCGGGGACCGAAGTACAGCCCAATACCATCCTTGCGGTCAACGGATCGCTGACGATCTCGCCCGACGCAAAAGAGGTGCTGAAAAACTACCGCCATATCTCGGTGAACGGCTCGGTGCGCTATCCCGATACGCTCGAGGGACTGCTGGGCGTTTTGTCCGTCAACGGCTCGTCGGATGTATATCCTGGAGACTGCGTGCTGCTCGACAAGCGGTTCATGCTCGACGCATACTTTCCGCTGCGCGCAAAACAGAACGGACGCTACCATGCGGCAAGACGCATCACAGTCAAGGATCCGGCGGTCGATCTCAAAAAGCTGATCGAAAAGAACGTGTATTTCCATACGCCGACGCTCGTGACACTTGCGTCCAAAGCGGAGGATTGCGCAGCGATTTTCGATGAGCAGACGCGGTTCGTCGTAGTGCCGGACGGCATGGCGCTGCTGGACGGCAGCACAACCCTCAACGCGTCGCTGCTGAAAAAGTACGGAAAGCGTCTGTTCGTCTACGGCGACGTCACGCTTTCGGACGGGTTCGAAGGCGTCGAAAAGCTGATCGTCAAAGGCGAAGTGAAGCTGAAAAAGACGCAGCTGGACGCGTTCAACGCGCTCGACGCGGAATACGATGCGCTGAACATCCTGCCAGACGGGCGCATCTTCGAAAATGCCGTCCGCGTCCGGATCGACCGGTCGATCCTTGGCAGCTCACCCGATGGCGTCTTTGTCCGGAACACCGCGAAAGTCGTGCTCGATCCGGCGCTGACCGGCGAGGAGATCCTCGACCGGGTGCATCTGGAAAACTGCGCCAGGGTCTCCTGCACCGAAGAGCAGGAAAGCGCCGTTGCCGCGGTTGCGAAGAACGTCGCGGTGATCGGAAACCACGATGCGGAAGGGGACGAGCCCAACAGCCCGATGGAGCTTCTTCGCTCCGCCGTCAACACCAGACTGGTCAACGCCGATTCTTACGTCCTGTAACCGCTTCTTTGACAGCGCCTTTCGGCGCTGTTTTTTTTCGTCGATTCTTGACGCGTGCAGTAAAACTGATATATAATCAACACGGGGGAACAATCATGAAGAAAAGCATTACGATCGCGCTTGCATTGCTGGTCTGTCTGACGATCATGCCGGTCGGAACGATGGCGGACGACACGCATTATCTGCATATTGACAAAACAACGGTTCCGGATCCTATGGTTCAGTACAGTATCTTTGAACAGTATTACAATCCGTATGAAGACTCGTTTAATCCGGACTATGGCTTCTGGCTTTCCAAAGAGCAGGTGGAGAGCCTTACTGAGCTTTCCATTCTCCATTATGATCCCGTATATACCTTGCAGGGAATTGAGCTTTTCCCGAATCTTAAGGAACTGGATTGTTCAATGACGGATATCTCGGAGCTGGATATCAGTAAGAATACTTCTTTGACAGAGCTCGATTGTTCTCACTGTAAAAATCTGACGAAACTGACCGTCGGAAGCAACTGCCGTTTGCAGACTCTGAATTGTTCTGACTGCAATTCTGCATTGCTGAAAAACAGTTTTCCGCAGAGTTCGACGCTGCGAGTTAGATCCCGGCAAGTATCCTGCTTTGGAGCTTCTCGATTGCGGTGAAAACAATCTGACCTCGTTGGATATCAGCAAGAACAGCGAACTGTATTCCTTGGGGTGCGGGGAAAACCGGCTGACCGTGTTGGATGTCAGCCTGAATCCGAAACTTGCCAATTTGGCATGCGACTACAATCAAATCAGCATGCTGGATTTGAGCAAGAATACTGCACTGCAGGCTCTGAGTTGTTCGGACAATCAACTGACAGAACTGGATATCAGCCGGAATCCGGAGCTTGAATATCTGGAATGCAGCGACAATCAACTGAAAACGCTGGATGTCAGCAAAGCAGTGAATTTGACATTGTTGTCCTGCAGCGGAAACCCGTTGAAAAATGTGGATGTGAGCAAGCTTGCCGTGCTGGAAGACCTTGAATGCTCCCGCACCCAGCTGACGGCATTGGACGTCAGTCGGAATCCGGAACTTGAATATCTGGATTGCAGCAACAATCAACTGAAAACGCTGGATGTCAGCAAGAATGCCGATTTGCAGGATCTTAACTGCGGCTACAACCAACTGACTACGCTGGACGTCAGTCAAAACGGAGAACTGGATTATTTGGATTGTTCGGGAAACCGGCTGACAGCGCTGGATCTTAAAGCGAATACGGAACTGGATTATTTGTTCTGCAAGGATAACCGTTTGACCGCATTGGACCTTGGCAGCAATATCGATCTGTATCAGCTGTCCTGCAGGGGAAATCACATCGCGGTTCTGGATCTGCAGAATAATCCGGAGTTGTGCAGCTTCGGAGACAATGACGACGGCGATCTGAGCCAGGTCATTGAAAATCAGCAAGGAACCGAGAAAAACGGCATCTATTCCTATGATCTTTCGCAGCTGGTCGGGAAAAAGAATCTTTCTCGGGTAACTTTGCAGAATTCCAAAAACAAGCTCGACGCAAACAGCGGCACAGTAACTTTTTCGGAAAAGGTGCAGAAGTTTGTTTATACGTTTGATACGGGGAAAGCGCCGATGGATGTTACTGTGAACCTAACATACGGGGATGAAGCTCCTGCAACCGAGCCCGTCGTTCTGAACGGCGTATCGCTGACGCTCGAGGGGCAGATCACAGTCAACTTCTTTGTGAAAGTTCCGGAAGGCTCTACCGCAAAGACCGTCAAACTGGAGTACGCCAAGGGCGGCAGCAAGACCTATACCCTTGACAAGACGCAGAAGTTCTACGACAGCAAGAACGATGAATACAAGCTCGCTTTCCCGAACATCCCCGCGAAGGAGATGACCGTGCCGATCACGCTGAAGGCCTACGACGCAAAGGGCAAGCAGCTCAAACTCAAGCATTATAAAAATGGCGCGCTGAAGAACGATCAGTATTCCTACTGCGTGGCGGACTGGGCGCGGAATATCCTTTCGGATAGCAGCAAGGCGGAAAAGACGCAGTATCTTGCCAAGGCACTTCTGAACTACGGCGACTATGCCCAGAAGTACTTTGCCTATAATACGTCCAATCCCGCGAACCCGAACGGCTATCTTGCCTCCGAAATGGGCGGCGTCAGCGCAGTTGCTGCTAACGATGCGGTCATCCCGGCGGATGCAAAGGAAAAGATCGGCTACAGCGGCGCATCGCTGATCCTCGAAGGCGCAACGAGCATCCGTCTGTACTTTACGCAGAA
>CADAQS010000077.1:0-13872 GCA_902790115.1 uncultured Eubacteriales bacterium
CGGAACGCCCTTGGGCGACGGGATGCGGAAATCGTCCTCGCCCGGGAACGGCTTCTGGTTGCCGCCGTTGAAGAAGAACGTGACGTGCGCGTATTTTTCGCTCTCGGCAAGGTGCATCTGTGTCTTGCCGTGCTCGCTCAGAACCTCGGCCAGCGTCTTCTGCACCTTGGACGGCGCAAACGCGATCGGCAGATAGGTGTAGCGCTCGCTGTACATCGTCAGGATCACGAAATCGAGCGGATCGAGCATCTTGCGCTCGAAGCCCTTGAATGCCGGATCGGTGAACGCATCGGTCAACTCCGTCTCTCGCTCGCCTCTGCGGCAGCAGAAGATCACGCCGTCGCCCGGCTTGACCAGACCCACCGCCTTGCCCTCGGCGTCCACAAGGTTCATCGGCTCGAAATGATACTCCGAACCGCCGTTCTCATACAGTTTCTCCACCGCGCGTGCGAGTGCGTCGCCGCCGGACAATTTGTACTCTGCCATTGTTTGCTCCTCCTTTTTGCCGTTTTTGCAGATGATTACTGAATTCTGGGCGTCGGATCCTCGCCCGCCTCGGGGCAGAACTTCCCGCCGCCCGGGAAGATGTTCAGAAGCTCCTCAAAGTGATGCAGGATGCAGTCCGGCCGGTTCTCCTCGGTCAGTTTGAACTCGAGGCCGCCCGGATACTCCGCGCCGACCGTTCCCGCAAAGTTCGACTGCTTCGCGCCGATGATGTCGCGCTTGAGGTTGTCGCCGACAAAGCAGCTCTCCTCGGGGCGCACGCCGGCTTCCTGCAGCGCGAGGAAGTAGATCGCCGGATGCGGCTTGCGCAGCATCGTGATCGACGACTGCTGCACCGTGCAGAACAGATCGCGGATGCCGTCGTGATCGAGCCACTCGTCGATCTCGACCGTGCCGATCAGGTCGCTGATGATGCCGACCTTGTAGCCTCTTTTGCGAAGCTCTCTGACCGTCTCGATGCCGTTCGGCACGACGACGCGTTCGCCCTTGGCTCTGCGGAAGCAGTAGGTCAGTTCGACCGCGGCCTTTTCGATCTTTTCGCGGTCCCACTCGGGCACGAGCCAGCGCGTCCAGAGCATCGTTTCCGGCGCTTCGCACATATACTTCAGCGCCCAGTTGCGGTAGGTGTCGTACCGCTTGTTCAGAAAATCATAGAACTCGTCGGCGCTCATTTCGGTGCCGCACAGCTCCTTGATGCGCTCGCGCGCCTGCCGGATGAACGGCTTGTTCTCCTCCACGATGCGGAACGTGCCGCCGAGGTCGAGGAAAATCGCCTGGATGTTTTCACGCATGCTCAGACCCTCCGGACCTTATCCCATGCAACGTGCGGCGCCTTCGGGAAGATCTCCTTGAGCTCGTTGAAATCGAAGATGACCGCGTCGGGACGGTTCTCGTCCGTGATCTTCTCCTTGGCAAGCTTCTCAGGCGTCGTGTACAGAATGAACATGCCGTAGCCCGCGAGGCGGGTGCCTTCGACGTCGCGGTTCAGGTTGTCGCCGATGTAGACGCAGCGCTCCGGCTTGACGCCGAGAATGTCGCACGCCTTGTTCGAGATCGCGGGATCCGGCTTGCGGATGCCTTCGACGCAGGACAGCAGCACGGCGCCGAAATACTTTCCGAGATCGTCATGCTCGAGCCAGCGCGGGATCTCCTGCGAGGTCACGAGGTTCGAGATGATGCCGAGCTTGTAGCCGTTGGCATACAGATCCCGGATCGACTGCGCGCCGTTCGGGGCGACGACTCTGCGGCCGTCCTTGTTGCGGTACTCGATCGTCAGCTCGATCGCGTTCTTTTTGATCAGTTCGCGGTCGTATTCCGGCGTGAGCCACTTGGTCCAGAGCTCTTCCTCGGTCGCTTCGCGCATCGTCTCGAAACACCATTTGCGGTAGCCCGCATAGCGGTAGTCGAGGAACTTGCAGAATTCGTCGGGATCGCCCTTTTCGCCGCACATTTCGGCGATCTTGCGGCGCGCTTCGGCTTCGAATTCCGCGTCGCGCTCCACAAGGCGCAGCGTTCCGCCGAGGTCGTAGAAGATTGCATCAAATTCTCTTTCGTTTGCCATGGTCGTATTCTCCTGAAATTATTTTTCGTTCAGCGGGGGGAAGATGTCGAGCAGGTCGGAAATCTTCGTGATCGTGTAATCCGGCTGCAGAATGATTTCCTGCGGCTCTTTTTTGATCGTGTCAGGCTCGTCGATGCGGACCATCAGGGCAAAGCCCGCCTTGCGGGTGCCTTCGACGTCGCGGATCGGGTTGTCGCCGACATACGCGCACTGCTCCGGCTTTTTGCCGATCGCGCGGCAGGCGAGGAAGTAGATCTCCGGATCCGGCTTGCGCAGACGGACCTTGGAGGAAAGGATTACGGTCTTGAAATAATGGGCGACGCCGTCGGCGATCATCCAGTCGGGGATCTCCGTTTCGGTGATCGTGTTGGCGATGATGCCGAGCGTATAGCCTCTGCGGTCGAGCTCGATGATCGTGGATTTCACGTCGTCGCGCGGAACTCTGCGGCCGTCATGGTCGCGCCAGAGGCGGGTCAGCCGTCCGGCATGCGCGCAGACGCGCTCCGGATCATAGTCCGGCAGCAAATGCTGGCTCCACAGTTCCATCTCGCCCGCATCAAGCAGGGTCTTTTTGACCTCTTTGCGATACTTCTGCCACCGCTGCTCCAGCTTCTCGAAAAATACGTCGTGCGGTTCGGTCGCGCCGACCAGTTCCATCAGTTCACGCTCCGCGGCATCCGAAAATTCCTTGTCCGGAATCACGATGCGCAGAGTGTTGCCGACGTCGAAGAAGATCGTATCTGTCATTTCGTCTGTCTTCCTTTCTATCCTCAAGATTGATTATGATTGGTTAACCCGGCGCAGGATCTCCGGGAGTTCATCCATTCCGTGGATCAGAAAGTCCTCCTTCGGCGCGTCCGGACCGTGAAAGTTCACGTCGCGGTGTGCGATCGACGGATTGTCGATCCGGATGCACAGGCCGAGGCCGGCTCTGCGCGAGCCGAGCACGTCGCGCGAGATCGTATCGCCGACGTAACCGGTCTCCTTTGCCGTGACGCCCATCTGCTCCATCGCGATCTGAAAGATGCGCGGATCGGGTTTGCGGATGCCCGTCGAGCTCGACATCACGATGCACTCCATACAGTCCGCGATGCCGTATTCGAGCAGCATGTGCGGCACGACCGAAGTCGATATAATATTGGAAACGATGCCCATCCGGATGCCCATATCGCGGAGCGCAAAGATCGTCTCCTTCAGATGCGGCTTTCGCATGTTCTCAACACGCTCGTAATCGTAGAGAAAGCTCAGCTCCTCGGCAATCGGCGCGAGCCGCTCCTCCCCGATCGCGAAATCTTTCAGATAGTACTCGTTCCAGATCACCGGCTGCGGGAGTTCGGTCAGATCCCGTTCGCCGCGCTGCTTGTACGCTTCCGCGTTTTTCCGGAGAAGCCCGGTCAGCGCCTCGGGCGTCGTGTCCAGCACGATGCCGTAATCCTTGAGCCGCCGGATCAGATGCTCCGAAAACCGCAGGCGCGAGGCGTCGGTGCCGCGCACGTCGTGCAGCGTTCCGCCGAGGTCGAAAAGCAGCGTCGTGATCATCTTTTTCCTCCGAAAATGGCGTTTTCGTTTACGAAAACGTTTGCGTTCGATATTATTGTAATGCAGAACCTGTCGTTTGTCAATATGTAAAAATAAAGTAAGCGGAAGACTTTTTTCGCGTTGACAAAATAATGCTGCGGTTGTAGAATAGATTCGGACGGAAACGTTTGCAGAACGTCTGTCACACCAGTTCCGGAGGATTCCCCTGTATGGGCATGATCACGCTTAAGGATGTCGCGAAGGTCGCGGGCGTTTCCTATGCCACGGTTTCGCGCGCGCTGTCCGGCAGTCCTGAAATCGGGGAAGATACCCGCAAGCGGATCCTCAAGATCTGTGAGGAGATGGGGTACACGCCCAATTCCGTCGCCCGTTCGATGGTCATGAAGCGGACGAACATCATCGGTCTGATCCTCGCGAGCATCGACAACCCGTTCATGAGCGAGCTGACCAACCACATCGAGATCTATGCGCGAAAATGCGGCTATAATCTCATGGTCTGCAACTCCTCCTACGATCCCAATCTTGAAAAAGAAGTGTTCAGCCTGCTGCTCGGACGGCAGGTGGACGGCATCATCATGATTCCGGTCGGCAACGAATCCTATGATTCGCTCAAAGCCCTGACCGCGCAGGTGCCGACGGTCTTCATCAGCGAGAACATGCAGGATCTGCCGGAAAACTATGTCGCGGTCGACAACCGCCGCGGCACCGAATCCGCGACCGAGTATCTGTATTCGCTCGGCCACCGGAAGATCGTTTACTTCGGCTGCCGCACGCACAGCGTGACGCACAGCCTGCGTCTCGAAGGGTATCTCGACGCCTGCAAAAAGCTCGGCATCGCTCCTTCGGTCATCCACAACCATTACTCCCGCAGCTCCTATCCGGTCGGCAATCTGCTGGCCGAGGAATACTTTTCCGGTCCGCACGACCACACCGCGATGCTCTGCGCGTCCGACGCGCTTGCGATCGGTGTCATGCAGGCCGCCTACAACCACGGCGTGTCGATCCCGGGTGATCTCTCGCTGATCGGCTTCGACAACATCTCGTTCTCCGCCCTGCCGCCGATCGATCTGACCACGATCAATCAGCCGAAGCAGCAAATGGCGACCGAGGCCGTCGACATGCTGCTGGACCGCATCAAAAACCCGGATTCGCCGCACCGGCGCGTCATCGTTCCGCCGACGCTGGTCGAGCGGAAATCCTGCCGGCCGATCCGCGCGTCCGAAGAGGAGATTCATGTATAAATACGAACTGCATCTGCACACACAGGAAACGAGCCGCTGCGGTCATGTCCCGGCGGCGGAACAGGTCCGCATCTACCACGAGCTCGGCTACACGGGCGTCTGCATCACCGATCATCTGCACGACGGCTACTACGATCCGTCGCTCGACGACGCCGGCTGGCACGAAGCGATGGAGCAGCACCTGAAAGGATACCGCGCCGCAAAGGCCGCGGGCGACGCGCTCGGCATGGACGTCATTTTAGGCGCCGAACTGCGCTTCCCCGAGAACAACAGCGACTATCTTGTCTACGGTATCGACGAGGACTGGCTGTTCAACAATCCGCACATGTGCTCTCTCGGCCACAAGGCGTTTTACGAGCGGTACAAGGACGAGGTGCTGATCATTCACGCGCATCCCTTCCGCGACTGCGACGAAGTGTTCTGGGACTGCGTGCACGGATTGGAGATCGTCAACTGCAGCCCGCGCCACGACAGCCGGAACCGGCGGAACCGGCTCGCGCTGGAGCTTGCCAACGAGCACCCGCATCTTTTTCGGACGGTCGGCTCCGACGCGCACCGTCCCGGCGATCAGGGACACTCGGCGATTCTGACGGAAAAGCGGATCCCGGATTCGTTCGCACTCAAGGAAGTCATCACATCGGGGCAATATCGACTCTGGTGTCCGGCTTATAAAGAAATCATTCAGGAAAGTGAGGCATTCAGACATGTTTGACACCATGATCATCGGCCAGATTTCGCTCGATCACAACATCGATTACGACGGGCGCGAAGAGTACATTTCGGGCGGAGCGGTTACGTTCTCCGGCTATGCGGCGGCAGCCATCGGCCACAGCGTAGCGGTCGTCCCGAAGGGCAATTCCGCGCGGCTCGATCCCGCCGTCACGTTTGCGGACAGCAAGGTCGAGAAGATCTTTCCGGTCGAATCCAAGACCTGCACGGAGATGCAGAACACCTACTTCACGGCGGACCGTGAGCGCCGTATCTGCCTGAACACCGGCATGATCGAGCCCTACACCCCCGCCGATCTGCCCGACGCCGAAGCGAAGGTCTATCACCTCGGCGGACTCGTGTACGGCGATATCCCCGGCGACGTCATCGAAGCCTGCGCAAAGCGCGGCGACATCGGCGTGGACGTTCAGGCGCTGCTGCGCTGCCGCAACGAGGACGGCTCGCTGGAGCTCCGCGACTGGCCCGACAAGATGAAGTATCTGCCGATGATCCGCTTCCTCAAGACCGACGCCGCCGAGGCCGAGGTTCTGACCGGCACGACCGACCGGGAAAAGGCCGCCTTCCTGCTCTGCGAATGGGGCGCGAAGGAAGTCATGATCACGCACAACACCGAAGTCATCGTCTGCGACGGCAAGACCATCTACCGCTCCCCGCTGCTTCCGCGCGGACTCGCAGGACGCACCGGCCGCGGCGACACGACCTTTGCCGGCTACCTGACCGAGCGGCTCGACAACGACATCCCGACCGCGCTCGAGTTTGCGGCCGCGCTCGTCTCCCTCAAGATGGAAACCCCGGGCCCGTTCAAAGGAACCCGCGAAGACGTGCTCGATTTTATCAAGCAGTACTACCGCTAAGCACCGGACGGCAAAAACCGTTTTCAAACAGAGCCGGCAGCATCCGCTGCCGGCTCTTTTTCTCTGCCGGTCACGGGTTCAAAGTCCGTTTTCGGCAGTCCGCAAGCAAAAAAAGTCCCGAAAACCGGGACTTTTTCAAATCGCAGAAGCTGCGCTTATTTTCCGAGTTCGCAGCGGATCTCGCGGATGCCGTCGTTGGACTCAAGGAATTCGCTGAGCTCACTCAGCGTGATGTCGTTCGACATGCGGAGCGTCAGGTCGTAGGTCGCGCTGCCGTCCTCGTTGAACGCGATGCGGCTCGCCACGATCTGCATCTTCTTCTCGGCGATGTATCTGTTCAGCGATGCGCGGAACACGTCGGATTTGGCAACCGTGCAGTGGATCTGACCGACCGCCATCGAGTCGGCGCCCATCGTGTACTTGTGCATCACGACCTGCAGAATCGCCACGACCGCGGACGAGAAGACGCCGATCACATACAGGCCGCTGCCGATCGCAAGGCCGATGCTCGCGGTCGCCCAGATGCCCGCCGCCGTGGTCAGGCCCTTGATCGAGGTGCCGTTGTGGAAGATGATGCCGGCGCCGAGGAACGAAACGCCGGAAACGATCTGCGCCGCCACACGGGCAGGGTCCGTGCCGTGCGTGCCGCTGAACTCCGTGCCGTCCGGACCCGTCATGTCCGCAAAGCCGTACTTGGAAACGACCATCGTAAGCGCCGCCGCGCAGCATACGATGATGTGCGTGCGGATGCCCGCCTCCTTGAAGCGCTTGCTGCGCTCAAAGCCGATGCAGGCGCCGCAGAAGCAGGCGACGAGAATGCGCGCAAAAAACTCCAGGTACTGCGCGAGAGAAAACTGTCCAAACATATACCCAGCCAATGTCATATCAAACATTCCGCCTTTCTATGACTTGATTTTTCTTGTAACTATGGTATTATAAGGAATGTTGATGAATTTGTAAAATCAAATTTACAATTCAACGGATAAATTTTCGTTATATCTGGAGGCAACCATGCTGGATCCGAAACTGTACTCCGTGCTGCAGGTCTATGAAAGCCGCAGCTTTTCCGAGGCAGCCAAGAAACTATCCGTGACGCAGCCGGCGGTCAGCCACCATATCAAGGTGCTGGAAGAGGAGCTCAACGTCCGGATCTTTGACCGCAGAAAGGGCGAAATCGTCGTAACGCGCGAGGGCGAAGCCGTCATTCAATGCGCCAAGAAGCTGCTCGGTCTGTACAACAACCTCCGGCAGGACCTTTCCGACAGCCGCGAACTGGTCACGCATCTGACGATCGGCATCACGCATACGGCCGAAAGCAATCCGGTCGCGGAGGCGCTTGCCAAATACTGCGCCGAGCACGAACACGTTACCATAAAAATGGTTACGGATACGATAAACAATCTTTATAAAAAGCTCAAGAATTATGAAATCGATCTGGCGATCGTCGAGGGGCGCGTACCGTCGACGAGCGTGCGCTATCTGCTGCTGGACACCGACTGTCTGATGCTCGCGGTGTCGGTCAACCACCCGTTTGCGAACCGCAGCATGATCACGCTGAACGAGCTCAAAAAGGAGCGCATGATCATCCGCCTGCCGAACTCCGGCACGCGCAACCTGTTCACAGCGCATTTGGAGAGCAACAACATGAGCATTCACGATTTCAACGTCATTCTCGAGCTTGACAACATCGCGACGATCAAGGATCTGATCCGGCGTGACTTCGGCGTGTCGGTTTTGCCCAAGAGCGCCTGTCTGGACGAGCTCAAAAAGAAAAAGATCGCAGTGCTGCCGGTCGAGAACCTCAGCATGATGCGCGAAATCAACATCGCCTACCAGAGCGACTTCACGCAGATCGAGATGCTGCACGACATCATCACGGCCTACAACGAAACCGTACGGACGTACAAATAAAGATCCTGTCGTTCATTCCGTGCCGAAAAGGCGCCGTATGATCGTTTTTCCGATGCATCAATATGGGGTATGGCGGGATTTATTCTCAACAAAAATCCTATTTTATGGTTGCAAAAAAAAAGAAAATCCGTTATACTGTAAAAGATTCGTAAACCACCGTCCGGTTTCGGGCGGAGCAAATGGAGCTGTTATGAACACAAGAGTCAAGAAAAGAATCTTCACAGTCCTGAAGGTGCTGGCCGGCGCGCTGCTGCTGTTTATCGCGATATTCCCGATCTACTGGCTGCTCGCCATGTCGATCCGGGAAACGGATGAGATGCGGTCGCACATCCCGCTCCTTCCGCAGTCCTTTACCATGACGCACTTTACGCAGCTGTTTTCGCAGAAAGGCTTCGGAACGGCGCTGATCAACAGCATTCAAACCACGTTCGGGTCTCTGGTGATTTCCCTGGTCGTCGGCGTCTGCTGTTCGTATATCCTTGCGCGCAGCCGCTTCCGCTTCGGGCTCAAAAAGCCTCTGACCTACTGGGTGCTGCTCGTCCGCGTCCTGCCGCCGATCGCTTTCACGATTCCGCTGTACATCATGTTCAACAAGCTCGGGATCCTGACCACACGCATCCCGGTCCTTTTGGCCTGCGTGCTGATCAATGTGCCGCTGATCATCTGGTTCCTCGTCAGCTTCTTCCGGGATCTGCCCGAGGAGGTCGAGGAGAGCGCGAAGATCGACGGCGCCAGCGAATGGCAGATGTTCGTCCGGATCGTGCTTCCGCTGGTCGCGCCGGGCATTGCCGCGGTTGCGATGCTGTCGTTCATGTATGCCTGGAACGAATACACCTACACGGTCATCTTCACCCGCAGCCCCGCCAACAGCACGGTTCCGCTGGCGCTGGCGCTGCTGAACACCGAGGATGCGCTGACGAACTTCGGTCTCGTCGCCGCGGGCGGCGTGATCTCCGTCATCCCGATCACTTTGTTTGTAATCTTTGCACAGAACTACCTGATCTCCGGTCTGTCAAGCGGCGCTGTCAAAGGTTAACATTAGAATTCCCCGGGCACCGGGGAAATGTAAAACAGGAGGAAAGAAAATGAAAAAACTGCTTGCTTTGGTTCTTGCACTGGTCATGGCGCTGAGTCTTGTCGCCTGCTCCAGTTCTACGGCCACGCAGCCTGCTGCCAACGACTCCAAAGAGCCGACCAAGATGACGATCGCTCTGCGCGCCGGCGCATACGGCGATGCCATTAAGTCGTGTCTCCCGGCTTTCGAAGAAGCGAACAACGTGAAGATCGAAGCCATGGAGCTTTCCGAGGACGATCTGCACAGTGCAATCGCGCTGGATGCCACCAATGCCACGGGCTCCTATGACTTCGTCATGGCCGACGCTTCCTGGATGGCGGAATTCGCGAATGCCGGTGTTCTGGCCGATCTCGGCTCCCTGGGATATTCGTTTGACGACGACATCATCCCGGCAACCACCGCTGCGTGCGTGTTCGACGGCAAGACCTACCTCGCCCCGTACGGCGGCAACGTTACCGTCCTGATGTACAACAAGGCGCTGGTCGAAGCGGCCGGCTACAAGCCCGAAGACATCAAGAACCTCGACGATATGCTGAAGATCTGCAAGGCGTCCCAGGCTGCCGGCAAGAAGGGCTTCATCTATCGCGGCGACACCAACAACAACCTGACGGTCGACTTCCTGTCGATCCTTGCGAGCTTCGGCGGCTGGGTTGTCGATGAGAATCAGAAAGCTACCGTCAACACGCCGGAATTCAAAGAGGCCGTCGAATTCTATCTCGAACTCATCGCGACCGGCGATGCGGAAAAGAAGGATGACCTGATTGCTTCCGTCGAGAACGGCGCAGGCACGATGGGCATCGGCTGGCCGGGCTGGTACAAAGCGGAATTCACGGGCTGCGACTACACCGCGATCACCGGTGTCGCGCATGAAGGCGACAAGGCTTACAACGCGAACGTCTACGGCATCTGGCTGATCGGCGTTCCGGCAAACGCGCCCGATAAGGATCTCTCCGTCAAACTGCTCCAGTACCTGATGGACAAGGACGTTCAGAAGGCAACGATCGAAGGCGGCGGCGTTCCCTGCCGTTATTCCTGCCTGCAGGATGCGGAAGTTCTGAAGGCTCATCCGCAGTTCGAAGTTGTCTGCAAGGCCCTCGAGGGCGGCGTCTACCGTCCGATCATGAAGGAATGGCCGCAGATGTATGAGATCATCGGTTCCGAGCTCGGCAACATCATCAACGGCATCAAGACCGTCGATGCAGGCCTCGCCGATGCACAGGCCGCTCTGGACGATCTGCTGAAATAAGCAAACCGTTTCGCTGCTGTCCGGAAGGAAAGCCGCAGCGCTTTCCTTCCGGTTTCGAACCAAATATGTCCATGGGAGAACAGAGCCATGAAGAAAAAGAATCCGGACCGGTTTGTCAGCAATTCCCTGCAGGCAAAACGCTTCGGCTACGGAATGATCACGCCGACGCTGATCGTGATGGCGATCATGACGGCGTACCCGCTGATCTTTACGTTTTATTACAGTTTTACGGACTACAACCTGCTGCAGGTGCTGAAGAATCCGGCGCAGTTCATCGGATTCGGCAACTATATCAAGCTGCTGTCCACTTCCTATTTCCGCAACGCGATCTGGAACACCGTGCGCTTTTCGCTGCTATGCGTCGTGTTTGAAATGCTTTTCGGCTTCATAATGGCGGAGTTTGTGCACCGGCTCGCAAAGGGTCAGAAGATCATGCGTACGCTGCTTCTGATCCCTTACCTGCTGCCGACCGTTACCGTCGCGCTGATCTGGCGCATGATGCTTTCGCCAAACTACGGCATCGTGAACCAGGTCCTCAGCGCCCTGCATCTTCCGGTTTATAACTGGTTTTACGATATCAAAACCGCGTTCTGGATGCTGCTCGTGATCGATATCTGGCAAAGCTCCCCGTTCGTGTTCCTGCTGCTGTACGCCGCGCTGCAGGCGGTTCCCGCCGACCAGTACGAAGCAGCCCGTCTCGACGGTGCGAACTACTTCCAGACGCTGTTCTATGTGACGATCCCGAACATCAAGAACTCGCTTGCCCTGTGCGCGCTGCTCCGTACGATCGACTCGTTCCGTCTGTTCGACAAGGTCAACCTGCTGACCGGCGGCGGACCCGCGAACTCGACCGCGACGATCACGCAGTACCTGTACAATACCGGCATCAAGGTTTACGAGTTCGGCTACGCAAGCGCCGGCGCGATCGTCATGACGCTGATCGTCCTCGTGCTTGCCAGCATCTACATCAAGCGGGCGATGAGTTAAGCGTATGAAAAACCTGCATCTGACATTTGCAAACGTCGGTTACGGCGAAGCGATGGTGCTGGAAGTCCCGGACCCCTCCTCAGCAGGCGGGGTCTTTGTCTTGCTGCTCGACGGCGGCGGCAACGAAGCCGATGAATTCGCGGGCAGCACGACCGGACGGAAGCCGTTTCTCGAACACCTTGCGGCGCTCGGCGTCGATCACGTCGACGCGATCCTCTGCTCGCACCTGCATGAAGACCACATCTCGGGACTGCTGCCGGTGGTGAGAAAGTACCTTCCGAAGACCGTGTACTCGACGTTCTCCCCGACCTTCTGGAAAGATGCGATGCGCCAGCTTTCCGACGCCGCCGGCGAGACGGTCTCGCTGCAGAAGTTCACGCGGAGCCTGAACGATTACCGCACGATCTGCGAGCTCGTCACGCAAAACGGCGGCTCCGTAAAGCGGCTCGTTTTGGGCGATGCGCCAACGTTCGGAGCCGATCTCAGACTGTCCGTTCTCGGTCCGACCGCCGAACGCGCCGCGGCGCTCGAAGCCGATCTCGGCGCGCTTTACCGCACGGCAAACGGCGACGTGCCGGATCAGAAGCAGCTTGCAAAGCTCGACGCCGGCATGAACAATTTCAGTCTGATCCTGCGCTTTGCCTACGGCGAAACGCGTCTGCTGCTGCCCGGCGACACGAATCAAAAGGGCTTCGGCGGCATCGATCCAAACGAGCTTTGCGCCGATCTCTACAAGGTCGGTCATCACGGGCAGCGCGACGGCGCGGATCTTGCGCTGATTGAAGCGATCCGCCCGCAGGCCGTCGTCTGCTGCGCCTCGAGCGACCGTCGCTACAACAGCGCCGAGCCGCAGCTGCTCGGCATGATCGCAGCGCACGGAGCGTCGCTGTACTATTCCGACTGCCCGCCGAACCCCGTCGGGGATCCGGTTCCCGCCCACGGACTGCTGCGGTTTGCGATCGGAAAGGATCGCACGATCACCGCACAATATCTGTAAAAAGGCGGCCGAAACGGCCGCTGCAGCCTGCAAAACAGGCTTTGACAAGCCACAACTGCCGGAAAAGCGCCGGACCGTTTGCGGCAATCCAAAAAGAAAGAATCTATAGAGAAAGAAAGGTGCAGATTTTGCACCTTTCTTTGCATCATTGCCGCCAAGCAGCCGGTTTTCGCCTGCCGGTTCGGCGGTCGGGCTTTGCCGCTGCGGCGAAGATCCGGTCATTTTTGCGGTTCGCCCTGCGGCAGGTCGGCGCCGAGATAGGTCGCGGTATAGCCTTTTTCGACGGAACCTTCGATGCGCACATAGTAGACGTGCCCGAACTCCGTTGACAGTTTCAGCGTGTCCTGTACGCTCGCCTTGCCGTCGTAGACCTTTGCCGGATCCATCTCCGGCGCGCCGGGCGTCGAGCGCAGCCAGAAATCAAATTCCCACTCGCCTTCCTCGATGGATACATCCTCCGGATACTCGTCCGGATCGAACAGGAATCCGAACGTCCTGTCGGTCATCGCGGAGTTGTCCGCGTTCGTAACGCCCTGCACGCCGATCCATTCCCCGTCCTTTCCGTAGTCCATCACGATCTCATAGAGCGGCTCCTCGATCGCGGGTTCGACCACGATCCAGAAGCTATCCTCGCTCGCGGTATACTGCACCTCGCCGCTGCATCCGAAAAGCAGCAGCGCGCAGAACAAGATCGCCAAAATTCGTTTCATTTCGATGCACTCCTTATGGTTTGTTCGTGATTACGCTCCCATCATAGCACTTGCTTTATTGTTTGTCAATCTATTTTTATTGTTTTTCGATAAATTTGCGGCAAATAGAAGCGCCGCCGAAGCGGCGCAGGCCGTGCAGCTTTGTTCCGCGCAGGATCAGCACATAAACAAAAACGGCGGTCAGCGCGCGCACGGGCATCGGCAGTGCAAACATGCTGACCGGATGCAGGTACGGCTTTTTTGCGTCGAACTCGTCTGCCGCCCGGCGTTTTTCTCAGAGAACGCGTGACGAACGGCAGACAGGTCGGCGTTCCGAGCGCCGCCGGGATCGCCGGTCCGAACAGACAGATTGCAAGCGCCGCTGCGCCGTTCAGCGCCGGCCGCAGTCCCAACGGCAGCAGCTACACCCGTATCCCCTTTTCGCGCATCGAAGAGGGAGGCTTTTGTCATTTCCGATCCAAAATGACAGACCGGTTTCGTCCCCGAAGCAAGGCGCAATGAAACAGTGATTGCCTATG
>CADAQS010000077.1:13891-18954 GCA_902790115.1 uncultured Eubacteriales bacterium
AGCTGTTTGTACGTCATTCCGTCGGCATCCTGTGCTTTTCGTTACAGTTCGATCTCCGCCCAGACCGCGTTGTGGTCGGAAAGCTGCTTTTCCTGCACCTTGCGCAGCGGCGAGGCTTCTCCCGCCCAGCCGCAGTCTTTCAGCAGCGTCGAGACCCAGCCGTGTTTGACGCAGCGGACGTTTTTGCCGAAGATCCAGTCGAGGTGCAGCTCGAGGTCGCCGCCCTGCATCGGCTTGCGCCGCGTCGGGATGTGGTTGCCGTTCAGCGAACGGTAGTCGAAGCCCGACCGCTCGACCGCGCCGAGCAGCGGCTCGTAATCCTCGACGTCGCGCATATACCCGGTTTTGCGCTGCAGCTCGTAGTATTCCTTCGCCGCTTCCCTGCTGTCCTCGAACGCGTTGGAGTTGAAGTCGCCGCCGATCAGGATCGGCAGATCGCCGAACATTTCCGCCGCTTTTTCGAGGATCGCTTTGGTCTGCACCGCGCGGTACTCCGGACTCGTCCGGTTTTCAAGATGGATGCAGACCGCACCGACGTGCTTTCCGCCGACGTCGATCTCGCAGAACACCGCGACGCGGGCGCCGATGCGTTTCTGCCGGTCGAAATACCAGTTGTAGCCCTCGGGCACGTACAGCGATTCCGCACGCACGATCGGCCACTTCGAGAACAGCACGTTGCCCTCGTAGCCCTTGTTGTCGTTCGGATTGACAAGCTCGATGAACTCGAGCGCATACGCATAGTTGTAGCCGAGCAGCTCGGCCAGTCCGCGCGCGGTGTCGATGTTTCCGCTGCGTTCGGTACCGTCGTCCATCTCGTTGCCGAACAGGATGTCCGCGCCCTTCAGCTCCGGGCACTCCTGCAAAAACGGCGCGATCTCGCGGATCCGGTAGCCGTGCTCCATGTTGAATACCGCCGCGCGGATCGTCGCGGGCGTTTCGCCGGGCATCGGCGCGAGGTTGTACACCTCGGGTCCGTCAAACTGCGGAATCCGCTTCATCACGCGGAACTGTCCTTCCGCCGGAATATCGTCGCTCAGCCGCACGCGCAGCGCATAGGGAATCGTATCCATTACCTGACCTCCGTTAAACACTCTTTTCAAACAGTATAGCATGTTTTTGGGTTTTCGCAACCGGTTTTCTTTTGTTATATTGTTTCTCCGAACACGCCCGCCGCAGTTTTTCCCCGACCGCACCCCAAAAATCCGTGAAGCCTTCGCCGCAGTTTTTCCGTCCCGTCCGGCATTGCTTTTGCACGCTGCCCGGAATGCGCAGAATATCGCTCCTTTTCCGACGCTTTACATAATCCCGTCTTCTATAACTAATAAGGAAAAAATAGGTTTATTTTATCTTTACAAAACGCATTGACAAATCGGAAGATGGGTGGTATTATTTTACTGTAGCATTACGGAAACGTTTACGTTCTTCCGTTTGTTTCATTTTTTCCAAAAAAGCGATTTCGGGGAGGATACTTGCTATGATCAAGGCAGTCATGTTCGATATGGGCGGCACGCTCGAAGACCTGTATTCGGACGAGAAAAACGATAAGGCTACCGCGTACGCGCTGTATGAAATCCTGCAGAAGCACGGCATCGAGGTTCCCTACGAGGCGGAGCCGCTCTGGGCGATCGTCGGCGAAGGCATTCAGGCCTACAAGAAGGAGTCCGAGCGGACGCAGATCGAGCTGAAGCCGGAAGAGATCTGGTGCGACTGGGGCTTTCGGGATATCCCGGTCGACAAAGCGAAGCTTGCGGACATCAGTGAAGAGATCGCGCACATGTGGGAAACGACGTTCTATGACAGAAAGCTGCGCGAGCACGCGGCGGAGATGCTCAAAGGCCTCAAGGAGGATCTCGGCATGCACGTTGCGGTCGTCAGCAACACGGGCAGCCTGTTCCAGGTGTTCTCGACGCTGGAAAAGTACGGCGTTCGCCAGTACTTTGACGAGATTACGCTTTCCTCGATCGTCGGCTACCGCAAGCCGCATCCGAACATCTTCCGGATCGCGCTCGCGCAGGCGAACCTCGATCCGTCGGAGTGCGCGTTTGTCGGCGACACGCTCTCCCGCGACGTCGTCGGTCCGAGAAAGCTCGGGTTCGGCCGCGTGTTCAAGATCAATTCGTTCCTGACGCCGCAGAAGGACATCGGCAAGTTCGACGTTGCGCCGGACTATCAGGTGACCGATATTTACGACGTCTACACGATTCTGAAAAAGGAGCGCGAACAGGGCATCTGATCGCGTTTTCGCCCGCCTTTGCACTACTTACCCGGAAATGGAGGTTGAAGAATGGCCAAAAAAGGATGGAAACGTCCCCCGATGACAAAGGAACGGTTCAAGAACCAGTTCCGGAACATCATCGGCAATCCGTTCAACGTGATCGTGCTGATCACGCTGCTGATCCTGTTCATATTCATCGTGATCCCGCTTTTGACGATGGTGCAGAACACATTTGTCGTGACCAGAGGTTCGCTGCGGTTCGTGCAGCGGCTGTACCCCGGCGCGCAGGTCGGCGACTACACGCTGTATTCCTGGCGTTACCTGTTCGGACCGGAGGCCTTTGATTCCGCCGGCCGCGGCTTCCAGTACACCACGAACTACTCCACGCTGTTTATCCCGCTGATCCATTCGCTGACGATCGGTTTCTTCGTCACCGTGATCTCCGTCCCGCTCGGCGCGCTGATGGCGTGGCTGATGGTCCGCACGGACATCCCCGGCAAGGGACTGTTGTCCGCGCTGATCCTGATCCCGTACATGATCCCCTCGTGGTGCAAAGCGCTGTCCTGGCTGACCGTGTTCCGCAACTCGCTTTCCGGCAGCACCGGCGTTCTGACGGGTCTCGGCATCCCGGTGCCGGACTGGCTGGCATACGGTCCGTTTGCGATCATCGTCGTCATGACGATGCACTACTACGCGTTCTCCTACATCATGGTTTCCGGCGCGCTGCGCTCGATCAACTCCGAGCTGGAGGAGATGGGCGAGATCCAGGGCGCAAGCAAGGCGCAGATCTTAAAGAGCATCACGCTCCCGCTCGTGCTTCCGTCGATCCTGTCGGCAACGATCATGACGATTTCGAAGTCGATCGGCACCTACGGCGTCGCCGCCCGTCTCGGCAACACGATCGGCTACTTTGTCATGGCGACGAAGATGAAGGACCTGCTCGGCGCCAGCAGCACCGAAGCCATCGGCTACGTGTTCTCGATCCTGATGATCGCGCTCGCCGCGGGCACGATCGTCATCAACCAGAAGCTCATCGGCACCCGCAAGTCCTACGCCACGATCGGCGGCAAGGGCACGCGCTCGAATCTGATCCCGCTCGGCGGCGCGAAGTACCCGATGCTGGTCATCCTGGCGCTGTTCCTGATCATCGCGATGGTCATGCCGATGTTCTTCCTCGTCATGGAATCCTTCCAGATCATACCGGGCGCCGGTTATGCGCCTGACAACCTCTCGCTGTACGCATGGATCGGCGAAGTCGAAAACGCGCCGCATCCGGCGTTCAAGCAGGACGGTCTGTTCCGCAACTCGACGTTCTACGGCGCTTTGTGGAACACCGTGAAGCTGAGCTTCATCGCCTCCCTCGTCACCGCTGTATTCGGTCAGTTCTTCGGCTACATCACGACGCGCGGCCGCGGCAAGTGGTACGGCAACGCCGTGGAACAGCTGATCTTCATCCCGTACCTGATGCCGGGCGTTGCGTTCAGCGCGATCTACCTTGCCATGTTCGGCAAGCCGCAGTTCGGCGGTCTGATCCCGTCTTTGTACGGCACGTTTCTGCTGATCCTGCTCGTCTCGATCGTCAAGCACTTCCCGTTCGCGAGCCGCTCCGGTTCATCAAACATGATGCAGATTTCGGTCGAACTCGAAGAAGCCGCCACGATCAACGGCGCGGGCTTCTGGCGCAGGATCTACAGCATCGTGATCCCGCTTGCAAAGAACGGCTTCCTCTCGGGCTTTTTGCTCTCCTTCATCAGCATCGCAAAAGAGCTCGACCTGATCGCCATTCTGATGACGCCCGACAACTACACGCTGTCGTTTTTGTCCTTTGACTATTCCAAGGAAGCGATGCCGCAGGTTGCCGACGCGATCTGCATCATCATCATCGTGTTCATCCTCGTCACCAACCGGATCGCGGATAAACTCGGCGGCAACGTGAGCAAGAGCATGTAACCTACTTTGATCGAATTTCAGAAAGGATTTCCTGCTATGAGTAAAATCGTATTGAGCCATATTGATAAATTCTACGGCGAGAACCACGTCCTGCGCGACATCAACCTGACGATCGAGGACGGCGACTTCATGACGCTGCTCGGACCGTCCGGCTGCGGCAAAACCACAACGCTGCGTGTCGTTTCCGGTCTGGAGAAGCCGCAGCACGGCACGATGACGATCGACGACCGTCCGATCATCGACGCGGATAAGGCGTTCTACGAAGCGCCGAGCAAGCGCGGCCTGAACCTCGTGTTCCAGAGCTATGCGCTGTGGCCGCACATGACCGTTTTCCAGAACGTCGCGTTCGGTCTGAAGATCAAGAAGATGGGAAAGGCGGAGATCGAGGAAACCGTCATGCGCGCGCTGAAGACGATGCGCATCGAGGAGTACCGCAACCGCTATCCGAACGAGCTGTCCGGCGGCCAGCAGCAGCGTGTCGCGATCGCGCGCGCCATCGCTTCGAGTCCGAAGCTGCTTTTGCTCGACGAACCGCTTTCGAACCTTGACGCGCGCCTTCGCATCGACATGCGCGCCGAGCTCAAGCGTCTGCACAAGGACACCGGCACGACGATCATCTACGTCACGCACGATCAGGTCGAAGCGCTGACGATGTCCACGAAGATCGCGCTGTTCAAGGAGGGCGAGATTTCCCAGATCGCAACGCCGCTGGAGCTGTACACGAACCCGATCGATCTGCAGGCGGCCGACTTCATCGGCAACCCGCGCATCAACTTCATCCACGCGAAGGGCCTTTACGACGGCGACACGCTGACCGTGACCAGCCCGTTCGGCACCTTCGGCTATCCGCATAACACGCTGAAGCTCGACGAGCAGATCCCCGAGGGCAGGGAATTCG
>CADAQS010000078.1 GCA_902790115.1 uncultured Eubacteriales bacterium
CTTTGAAGGAGAAACAAAATGGCAAAGCAAAAATTCGAACGCACGAAGCCGCATGTAAACATCGGCACGATCGGACACGTAGACCACGGCAAGACGACGCTGACTGCAGCGATCACGATGGCCCTGAGCCAGAGCGGACAGGCAGCGGCAATGCGGTATGACGAGATCGACAAGGCGCCGGAAGAGAAGGCGCGCGGAATCACGATCAACACGGCGCACGTTGAGTATGAGACGGCAACCCGTCACTATGCACACGTCGACTGCCCGGGCCACGCGGACTATGTTAAGAACATGATCACGGGCGCAGCGCAGATGGACGGCGCGATCCTGGTTGTATCCGCAGCGGACGGTCCGATGCCGCAGACCCGTGAGCACATTCTGCTCGCCCGTCAGGTCGGCGTACCGTACATCATCGTCTTCATGAACAAGGTAGACCAGGTAGACGACGACGAGCTGCTCGAGCTGGTTGAGATGGAGATCCGTGAGCTGCTGTCGAGCTACGATTTCCCGGGCGACGAAATCCCGATCATCCGCGGTTCCGCCCTGCTGGCGCTGGAAGCTCTGACGAACGGCGCAATCGCAAAGGAAACGCCGGCATGCCAGTGCATCTTCGAGCTGATGGATGCAGTTGACAGCTATATCCCGACGCCGGAGCGCGCGGCAGACAAGCCGTTCCTGCTCCCGGTTGAAGACGTGTTCTCGATCACCGGCCGCGGCACGGTTGCCACGGGTCGTGTTGAGCGCGGTACCGTCAAGGTTTCGGACACGGTTGAGATCGTCGGTCTGACCGAAGAGAAGCGCAGCACGGTTGTTACGGGCGTTGAAATGTTCCGTAAGCTGCTGGATCAGGCGATCGCGGGCGACAACATCGGTCTGCTGCTCCGCGGCGTACAGCGCAACGAGATCGAGCGCGGCCAGGTTCTTGCGAAGCCGGGTACGATTCATCCGCACACGCACTTCACCTCTGAGGTGTACGTACTGACGAAGGAAGAAGGCGGCCGTCATACGCCGTTCTTCTCGGGCTATCGTCCGCAGTTCTATTTCCGTACGACGGACGTTACGGGCACGATCAAGCTGCCGGAAGGCGTTGAGATGGTTATGCCGGGCGACAACATCCGCATGGAAATCACGCTGATCACGCCGATCGCTATGGAGCAGGGTCTCCGCTTCGCTATCCGCGAAGGCGGCCGCACGGTTGCATCCGGCGTCGTTGCAAGCATCATCGAGTAATTGAGGAACAAAAAGAGTCTCCTTTCGGGAGACTCTTTTTTGTATCCCGAAAACCCCACGCTATGGTGAGATCATCGGAATACGAAAAACGCCGGGAATCCGGCGTTTCATGTTCTGTGATGAAATGATTCGGCGTTTTTCCTTATTTGCGTTTTCGCGCGAACAGGATCAAAGCCGCGGCGAGCACCGCTGCTCCGCCGACGCCGGCAAGGATCCAGATCATACGATCCGCTTTTGCAGCGGCAGTCGGGACAGGTGCGGGCGCTTCGGTCGAAACGGGCTGTTCGGTTGCTTTCGGCGCATCCGTCGGGGCAGGCGTATCGGTTGCCGGCGCCTCGGTCGGTTCCGGTGTATCGGTCGGAGCCGGCGTGTCGGTCGGTTCCGGCGTCGGAGACGGTGTCGGCGGCACATAATCGGTCATGCATTCCTCCGGGATGTTTTCCAGGAAGTCATTCTTTTCGACATCCTCGCCGACCGTGCTGAACACGAGGCCGTAATCGCTCGGCGCATAGTCTCCCGATTCGATCCCGCGGATCATGCGTTTTTCTTCTTTATCCCACAGCTTCATGCCCTCGACGGAAAGCTCGCGCGCCGTCCGCCCGCCAAAAGATGCCAACGGCGCGTCAAAATCGATCGTGATCGGATGCTCGGCCGCCATGTGGAAATACAGTTTCTTGACCTGCCATGCGCCGTATGTTTCGGCGGAGGCCGGATACTGCGCCGGATCGGACGCGGCTTCCACGGCCGCTTTTGTGATCTCGGCGGTCAGTTTATGCGCGCCGTCGTTGAAGTCGCCGTTCTCGATATCATGCGTCACGACGACCTCCGGCTTGCACCGGCGGATCTCCCGGACGACCAGTTCAATCGGGTCGCGCGGATCCTCGTTGATCCACGCCTTGACGAAACTGTTGTACAGCGTCGAGTGCACGCCCTTAAACGCAAAGAACGTCTTATAATGCCGCAGGCCCGACAGATACGAACCCGGAGAGCTCTTGCGCTGCCGTCCGATCGTATCGCAGCCGAGATCGACCACCTGCACCGCCTTGCCGCGATCGGTATAGGTCGGCAGAACGGCGCCGAACACCAGCACGTCATCGTTGCCGTGCGCTTCGACAAGCATCAGATCTGCCTTGTCGTACGGATCCTCCCAGACGATCGCTTTGGGCTGCACTTCTTTCTCGTCATAGGCGAACAGTTCCGCCATTTTGCCGGAGCCTTCGGTGACGGTCATCCGGATCTCGGTCACGCCTTCCTCCGGGAAGACGGTCAGAAACCGAATGATGTTGCCGTATTCGCGCGAAGCGACCACCTCGCCCGCGGCGTTCAGACTCTCGACAAGCGCCTTTTTCGGAATCGTGCGCCATTCCCAGTACAGCGCCGCGATCGGCTTCTCCTCGGTCCAGCGCACCGAAAACCAGTCGCCGGCCTTCATCTCAACCGTCGTCGTATACGTGTTGTCGGTCAGGTTCTTCATGTTTACTTCTTCGGCGTGGATCTCGATTTCGCAATCGTTATTGCTGTTCGGATCCGCAAGCGCCGCCGCCGGAATCAGCAGAAGCGCAGCCGCAAGAAGCACCGTAAACAAACGTTTCATCCCCAAATTCCTCACTCCGAAAGCGGAAAGATTCCGCTTCCGATCGCTTACTGCAGCGGTCGCTTCTCCTGCGGTTCGGTCTTTTCGGCGTCATCCTTTTCGGTGACCCATTCATTCGCCGCATCCACGCCGGTCTTGACGGTCTTGACGATCGAAACGCCGAGATCCTTTCCGAGCGTTGCAAAGTCCTTGCCGACTTTCTTCCAGTTGCTTTTCAATCCTTCGGTCATGGTTTTGCTCCTTTCGTTTGCTGCAGGTATATTATACGCCTTTTTTCCGCAATGTACAAGAAGCGCCTCGCATTTTCAGAACAGCAGCGCAGTCAGCCGTCCGGTCTCGGTAAAACCGAGTGCGCGATACGCCGCGTTTGACGGCGGATACGCCCGGTTCGCGTACAACACCGGCGTCTTTCCGTCCGCGCGGATCTGCCCGCACAGCACGGTCAAAAGCGCCTTGGCATAGCCGTGATTGCGCAGAGGTTCGGTCGTGCCGACGGAATGGATGTCCACATACCGGTCGCCGATCGGCGCAAGCCGCGCAACGGTCGCGATCGTTCCGTCCTCGAGCTGCCACGCATACGCGTGCTCGTCCGCCGCAAACGCAAGCCCGAGATCGCGCTGTTCCTGCGGCGCAAGCAGCACGCCGTCCGCCCGCGCGACCTCGCCGAGCCGCTCGCCTGCCAGTTCCGCCGGAACCGCCCGCCCGGGAATGCACCTGCCCTTTGCGGCAAACGGCGTCAGCTCCTGCATCCGGTAGACGGTCAACTGCTTTTTACTCTTCAGCTCCCGCTCAAACGCAAGCGTCAAAAGCCGGGCAAGGCTGTTTTTGCAGACGATTCCGGAAAGCCGTCCCTGCTCCCGCAGTATCGACAGCGACAGCAGCACGCCGTCGAGCGATTCATCGTCGATGCCGTTTTCGGTCCAGACCCAGGCCGGCGTCTTCGGATCGCTGACGGCGATCACAGAGGACGCGCCGTCGGACAGCACAAGCGGCACGCCCTGCGTCAGCATCCGGGAAAGGCGCAAAAAGCAGACCGCATCCCGCCCGTTTTTCGGCGGAAGCGCGGCTGTCTGTTCCCTGGGCCATAACCGGATTTCTGCCATGCCGTCTCCTGTTCCAGAAAGTTTACTTGTTGAGTACGATACCATATTTCTCCAGTTCATGCAAGCGTTTTTCCGGTTTGGACGAAATCCCGGACAGCGCTGCATGCTTGTACGGCAGGTCAAAAAATCAGCGGATGCACATGCATCCGCTGACGATCGGTTTATCGGAATTTGTCTCAGAGCTGCGGGCCTGCCGGAACCAGCGCCTTGCCGGCTTCGTTGCCTTCGTACTTCTTGAAGTTCTTGATGAAGCGGCCGGCCAGATCCTTTGCCTTCTCTTCCCAAACGTTCGGATCCGCATAGGTGTCGCGCGGATCGAGGATCGCGGGATCGACGCCCGGAAGAGCGGTCGGGACTTCGAAGTTGAAGTACGGGATCGTCTTGGTCGGAGCGGTCAGAATATCGCCGTTGAGGATCGCATCGATGATGCCGCGGGTATCCTTGATCGAGATCCGCTTGCCGGTGCCGTTCCAGCCGGTGTTGACGAGGTACGCCTTGGCGCCGCTCTTTTCCATCTTCTTGACGAGCTCTTCCGCATACTTGGTCGGATGCAGCTCGAGGAACGCCTGACCGAAGCATGCCGAGAACGTCGGCGTGGGTTCGGTGATGCCGCGCTCGGTTCCCGCAAGCTTGGCGGTGAAGCCGGACAGGAAGTAATACTTGGTCTGTTCGGGCGTCAGCACGGAGACCGGCGGCAGAACGCCGAATGCGTCTGCAGACAGGAAGATGACGTTCTTCGCATCGGGACCCGCAGAGATCGGACGAACCCGCTTGACGATCTTTTCGATGTGCTCGATCGGGTACGAAACACGCGTGTTCTCGGTGACGGACTTGTCGGCAAAGTCAATCTTGCCGTTCTCGTCGAGCGTGACATTCTCAAGCAGCGCGTTGCGCTTGATCGCGTTGTAGATGTCGGGTTCGGAATCCTTGTCGAGGTTAATGACCTTTGCATAGCAGCCGCCCTCGAAGTTGAACACGCCGTTGTCGTCCCAGCCATGCTCGTCGTCGCCGATCAGCAGACGCTTCGGGTCGGTGGACAGCGTGGTCTTGCCGGTGCCGGAGAGGCCGAAGAAGATCGCGGTGTTCTCGCCGTTCATGTCGGTGTTTGCGGAGCAGTGCATCGACGCGATGCCCTGCAGCGGCAGGTAGTAGTTCATCATCGAGAACATGCCCTTCTTCATCTCGCCGCCGTACCAGGTGTTCAGAATGACCTGCTCACGGCTCGTGATGTTGAACACGACTGCGGTCTCGGAATTGAGGCCGAGCTCCTTGTAATTCTCAACCTTGGCCTTGGAAGCGGTGTAGACGACGAAGTTCGGCTCGAAGGTCTCCTCTTCCTCCTTGGTCGGCTGGATGAACATGTTGCGGACGAAATGCGCCTGCCATGCGACTTCCATCATAAAGCGGACCGCCATGCGGGTGTCCTTGTTTGCGCCGCAGAACGCATCGACAACGTACAGCTTCTTGTTGGAGAGCTCTTCCTGCGCGATCTTCTTGACCGCTGCCCAAGTCTCTTTCGACGCGCGATGGTTGTCGTTCTTGTATTCGTCCGTCGTCCACCACACGGTGTTCTCGGAGTTCTCGTCAACGACGATAAATTTGTCCTTCGGGGAACGGCCGGTGTAGATGCCGGTCATGACGTTGACTGCGTTCAGTTCGGAAAGCTGACCCTTCTCGTAGCCTTCCAGCGACGGATCCATCTCGTCCCGGAACAGCGTTTCGTAGTCAGGGTTGTACACGATCTCCGTCGTGCCGGTGATGCCGTACTTGGTCAAATCCAACTGTTTCATGCTGCAAACCTCTTTCTTTGAAATAGTTTTTTAGAATCCTTCTCGTCGGCAAAATGCCAAATTCAACCAAATAAAATATATCACGCCCGAACACCGCTGTCAATCCGGACGCCGCGACTTTACGCACAAAGTTCACAATCCGTCCGGCGCGGTCGGATAAGCCGCCGATTTTTGGCATATTTTGCATTTTTACCGCATTTCCTTCGCAGTTTGTTCGTCAGGATATTACATTTCTGTGTCATTTGCTTTCTATAATGAAAAGCGAAAGGAGGGCAGTCCCATGAAACGCAAGCTTTTGTTTCTGCTGGAAATCGAGTTGTACCTTGCCGCGACTGCGGCATGGATCGCCGCCGCGGGATTTGAGAGCCGTTACGTCCGGCCGCACCCGCACGCTTCGGTCTGGACGTTTCTGCTTCTGATCGGCCTCGGCGCGCTGCTGACGACGGCGACGCTCGCGCTGCATCTGTACTGCGGACGGTTCCGCGTCTTTGCGCCGCTGCGTTCCTACTGGTTCGGCTTCCCGATGCCGCTGCTTGCGCTTGCTCTCGTGCTCGCGCTATGGCGTCCCGCCTCGCTCGGACGCGTGCTGGCGATCCTTTCCTCCGACTGGCCGATGTTCGCTTTCCTGTTCCTTGCGCTGCTGCCGCTTCCGGTGCTGGTGCTTTTAGAGGAACACGCCTACCGGAAAGCATTCCGGCCGGCCGCCCAAACGTAATACGCTTTCTCCCTCCCTTGTTCTTTTTCCCGTGCTGCCCCGTGTTTTCTCCTACCTTTGCGGGGCAGCATCTTTTTTATGTCACCTTTTCCCGTGCAGTGCCTCTTCCATGGTGAAACCGGTTTTCAGAAAGGGTTCTTATGGAACAGTATCATCAATTCGATCGCATCTATGCGGAAACGCGCGATCCGATCCTGCGCTACATCATAGCGCACACGCCGCGGGCTGCCGATGTGGAGGACATCTTTCAGGAGGTCTACCGCAGCCTGTACATCCGGCTGCAGCGCCGCGGACCTTCGATCCGCGAACCTCTGCCCTACCTCTACGCAGCGGCGCGCAAGGAGCTCGCCCGCTTCACCCGAAAGAATGCGCAGCGCACGGTCGCGGAAGCGCCGCTCGACGAACGGATCGCCGACGACGGTCCCGCTCCCGACGAACAGTTTTTTCAGAGGGCAGATATCGATGAGATCTGGGCGCTCGTGCAGAACGAGCCGCTGCAGTCCTATCAGGCGTTTACGCTGTTTTACGGATTCTCGGTTCCAATCCGCGAGATCGCAGCGCAGCTCGGCATCAGCGAGGACGCTGTCAAGCAGCGGCTGAGCCGCACGCGCAAGCGGATCCGAGAAGCGCTGACGGAACAAGGCTCTGTTGCCGAAGATGCATGGGAAAGGAGAGCACAATGAAAGAACAGGAATTTTATCACGATCTGATCCAGTCGAAGATCGTTCATGACGGAAAAGTCAAGGCATACTGCCGCGCGGCAAAGCGGGAAAAGGCCGTTTCGCTGCGGCGCATCCTGCTGCCGGCCGCAGTCGGCTTCGCGGTGCTGATGCTCAGCGCTGCCGCCGTTCCGGCGATCCGGGCGGAGGTTCTCTCGTGGTTCGGCATCACGGAACCCTCCGCCTACCTCGTGCAGGATCCCGAAGAGCGCACGCAGAATGAAGCGCTCGAGTCGCTGATCACGACCCCCGAACCCGCTCCGGAGGGCGGAAAGGTCACCTTCGTCGCCGATGATCCTCTGTGGCAGAAGATTGCGGAGGACTTCGACGCGACGCTCGGACAGACGCTGTACGACGGCACGAATCTGTATCAGATCGTGGACTTTGCCCCGGGACTTTGCGGGCTTCCGGTCTATGAAAACGAATATGCCTGCGACCTGCCGGCGGACATTCCGGCACAGGGACTTCTGACCCATGCGATCGCGCCGGATCAGGCATTTCATTTCTATGAGGACGACGCGAACGTATCGGAGTTCCTCTCGGGCAAGTCCATCCTTTGGATGGGACCGAGCACGTCTCTTCTTCTGACCCTTCCGGACGGCTCACTGCTCGGCAGCCGGCTCTTCATGGAGCCGCGCTCGGAGGATCTCGCGTTCTTCAAGGAATCCGGCCGCACGAAGTTCGGGGAGCCGGAGAATCAGCCGCTGCGCACGCAGGAGGAGGTCGACGCATTCAACGAAGCAACGGTCCGTCATCTGAACGAGCACGGACTGCGCGCCGTGATGACATGCCCGCTTTGGTCAGATTATCCCGAGGAATACATGACGGAGGATTACCGCAGAGCGCTTGCAAACGCCGATGAAAACGGCATCCTGACCGCAAAGGCGGTCCTGCGCGTTTCCAACGATCTCGGAGACGACAGCGAGCCGATGCTGACCGCCGAGCTCGGCACCGTGCAGATCGACCTCAAGGCCTTTTCCGCCCTGCCCGAAAGGACGTTTTCCGGACTGCCCGACCGGGTGCCGTGGAGCGGACAGATCCGGTTCACCGAACACGCGTTTGACGAACAGACGCCGTATGTAACCAACTATCTTGCCGATGCGGACGGGCTCTCGCTGCAGGCGGTCAAAGGCACGATCGACGCGCTCGGCGTCCGCGACCTGACCGTTTCCGTACAGCTCCCCGCCGGATGGACCGATGCGCAGAAGCGCGCATGGATCAACAACCTCGAGTTCGGCGTCGAGATCAACGGAGAAGTCACGCCGTTCACCTGCGCCGGCTATCCCGATCAGCTCAGCTCCGACCGGTATACGGTCACGATCTCCCGCCTCGACGGCATCCCGTATGATCAGCTCGACGCGATACAGTCGATCCGGCTGATCCCGATCTTTTCCGTCACCTGGTCNGTCCGGTCACCGAGCATCAGCCGGAAGTTGTGCTCCGCACGGTGCCGCTCGGCGAAACGGACACGTTCCGCGGCGACAGCCTCGAGCCCGGCACGCGCTTTATCGGCGTCGGAGACTCCGTTTCCTATCCGGAATTTGCCGTCTCGTTCGCCGTAAAATGATCCGGAACAGAAAACGGTCAGGCACATGCCTGACCGTTTTTTTGTATCTTCGTTTTTTCTCAATAGAAGGTTGCGACGGGCTGATCGGGCTTTTCGGCCTTTTCGACCGACTTGACGAACAGCACCGGACCCTTCTTGCCGTAGATGTTCGAGAACTTGATCGCGATCTTGCCCTCGACCGTATACCAGGACTGATGCGGCAGCGACTTGGCCATGCCCCACCGGCAGACCAGCGGGCAGTAGCGGATGTCGGCTTCGCAGCAGGTCATGATATGCCGGCCGGCGAGGAACGTGTCGTTCGGCATGCGGGCGTTGTTGGCGATCAGCCCCTTGTACCGCACGGTCTTGCCCTCGTACTTTTCCGTCTCCTCGCAAAGATCCTGATAGAACAGCGCGAAGTCGCGATCTTCGATCTCGACGACCGGCGCGTTGATGTCGAACGGAAGCGGATCGACGATGTCGTCCTCCTCGCTCGTTCCGTCGGTCAGATCGTAGACGATCTGCGCCCCGCGGGAGACCGCGCGCACGAGCTTATGCAGCTCCATGCGGTCGGCGCCCGGCTCGACGCGGTTGAAGACGACGAGCTCCGCGGTGTTCAGCTTGTCAAAGACAAGCTGGCGCATGTTCGCGTTGTACGCGGCGATCGTGCTCGCGTCGACGAGCATCGTCTCCTGCGCGATGCCCCAGTTTTCCGGCAGGCGGTCAAACAGGTCGTTCATCTGCCACATGCCGTTGTATTCGATGATGATGCGCGACGCGGCGGCCTTGCGCTGCCACAGCGACATCTTGTCGGGCGTCAGATCCGCGACGGAGTCGACCGTATGCACCGTGACGTGGTCGATCGAATACCGTTCGGGAATCAGCTCCTCCTCGCCCTCCTCACAGAGCAGCAAAAGGGTTCTCTGTCCCTCGTTGAACTGCGGATCCTCCAGCATCGACTGAATGAACGTCGTCTTGCCGGCATCCAGAAAGCCCGTAAACAGAAAGACCGGAAGCATCATGGCGCGTTACTCCGAAAACAGCGTTTTGACGGCGGCTTCGTTGAGGTGCGCGCCGATCACGCACAGACGGCCGATGACGCTTGCCGCGCCGCGGCGGATCTCAATCTCGCCCGGCACGTGGTCAAAGTGCAGCCACTCGCCCTCGGTTGCCGGAACGACGCCCTTGGCGCGCAGGACCGTGCCGTATGCGGCTTCGTCGTCGAGCTTGGCAATCTTCTCGCGCAGCTCGTCCTCTGTGAAGCGGTGCATCGTCTCCATGCCCCAGCTCTGGAAGATCTCGTCGGCATGATGATGGTGATGATGGTGCTCGTGTTCGTCGTCATCGTCATGATGGTGGTGGTGATGCTCGTGCTCGTCCTCCTCGTCATCGTCATGATGATGGTGATGCTCGTGCTCGTCCTCATCGTCGTCATCGTGATGATGGTGATGATGCTCGTGCTCGTCCTCCTCGTCATCGTCATGATGATGGTGATGATGCTCGTGCTCGTCCTCATCGTCGTCATCGTGATGATGGTGATGATGCT
>CADAQS010000079.1 GCA_902790115.1 uncultured Eubacteriales bacterium
ACGGGCAATACGGGTCTGGATGGTCTTGAAGTTGGTCAGCATACCGCCGAGCCAGCGCTGATTGACGTAGAACATTTCGCAGCGCTTTGCTTCCTGCTCGATGCTCTCCTGCGCCTGCTTCTTCGTGCCGACGAACAGAACGGACTTGCCCTCCGCGGCCAGATCGCGCAAGAACATATACGCCTCGTCAATCTTCTTGACGGTCATCTGCAGATCGATGATGTAGATACCGTTGCGCTCGGTGAAGATGTACTGCTTCATCTTCGGGTTCCAGCGACGGGTCTGGTGACCGAAGTGAACGCCTGCTTCCAAAAGTTGCTTCATTGAAATCACGGACATGTTGAATAAACCTCCTCGTTTTTTGTTGTCCTCCTCCTGTTTCATACGGCGGAACACCCAGAGGGCACGAGACGCCGGATCCGCAGGAGTGCGTGATACCTTGCCTATTATACACAGCAAACGCGCCCAATGCAAGGGTTTTCTGCGAAAAACAGGCGCTTTTTTTCAAAAAAAATGCCCGAAAAGACAGACGGGAGCACGAAAAACGCACTCCCGTCCTTTGCTGTCTCTTTCTGCGTTACCGCTCGTTCGGAAGCGGCAGCATCACCGAAAGCAGCGGCTGCTCGCGCGAGCCGATGTCCCAGCCTTCCTCCGGATCGGTCGGCTGTCCGCTCCACGATTCTCCGACCGGTTTCTCCTCGAACGAATCGATGCATCTGAACCCGAGCTCGAGCCCGTATCCGGTCTGCCGGACGCGGTCGTAATCCGACGGGAAGACAGGCAGGATCAAGGTGATTTCACCCTTTTTGCCGTCGGCATGTTCCGGACGCACCGGAACGCATCCGGGATCGCTTCGGTCAGCGACGTACATCGCCGAAAAGCCTGCGAACTGCGGACTTTCAAAGCTCGGCGACAGCAGTGCGGCAAGCATCTCCTCCGTCCACGAATCCGGCGCGGAGCGGATCCGGTAGGTCACATAGACGCCGGTCGTACGGCAATCCACGGTCTCCTCGAGAACGACGCCGGAAAGATCTGCCGGCATATTGACATACCGATTGTCCGGCCGTTCGATCGAAAGCGTGACTCTGCCTGACAGCGCGCGCTCCGTAACCGTGACGGACGCGTCCTGCGCGCCGGTATCGGCCTCGAACGTGAACGTATAGGTGATCGTCGCAAGCAAGCCGATATGCCCCATGTCATCCACCTTGCAGTCATAGATACCGATCGTGTCGGTCACCGTGACCGTGCCGCTCTTCGGAAGACTGTCGATCGCGTTTGCGCCGTCCTCGAACGCGCTGTGGATCGTGACGCCGGTCTCGTCCGCGCTTTCATCGATCGTGTCCGACGAAGCGAACCCGCTGACCGACGTGCCGCCCGCCGTAAAGGTCGTCTCCTCGCTGAAGGCCGAAAGCCACTGTCCGCCGTCCTCTTTGACGAAACGAAGCCCGTTCGGGGTATGCAGGCGAATGTTGTATGCCAGCGTGCCGTCGGCGTACAGAACGTCGAGGATCTCCGGACGAATCTCGCGGATCCATCCCCATGCGGCTTCGTCGTAGGCCGGCTGCCCCATCTGCTGCCGCCCCGCGTTCAGTTTGTCGGCGTCCGGCATCTCGGGCAGCATCGTGACCGAAAAGACGTCCGCTTTCGGATCCGCCGCCGCGATCACGTTCTCGACGTCCGGGATCACATTTTCCGGCTGTACGCGCTGTTCGGCGTTCTGATCGAGGTAGTTTGCCGGCGTATATCGCTCCCGCGACAGCAGCGCCGACGCCGCGACCGCCGTCGTTGCCACCAGAAGCACCGCCGCTGCGACCAGCACCGCGAGCGCACGCTTTTTGAGCCGGATCCTGCGGGTCCCGACCTCGGCGATCGTCACGCGGTCGGACCGTTGCTCCTTTTCTGCGGCCTTCTGCAGTGCAGCTTCCACCGTGCGGTAATAGGATACCGGCGGCTCGGGGATCGCATCCGCGATCCGAATCGTTTCCTTACTCATAACGGATTTCCTCCAAATTCGAACGTAGTGTTTCCTTGGCGCGGGACAGGCGGGACTTGACCGTACCGACGGGGATGTTGAGGATCGTTCCGATCTCCTCGAGCGTATACCCCTCCTGCTGCAGCAGCAGGGCGTTTCGCTGCGTCTCCGGAAGACGCAGCACCGCGTTTCTCAAATCCACATTGCCTGCGGCATCGCCCGTCCACGCGGACGGCTCGGGAAGCTGTTCGGTCGGTTCGACCCGGCGGCGCTCGCGCATGATCCCGTACGCCTTGTTGCGCAGGATCTGTAAAAACCACGCGCGGAAGCTGTCCCGCTTTCGTAAAGAACGGCGATTCTCATAGGCGGAAAGAATCGCCGCGCTCATCGCGTCCTCACAGTCCGAAGGATTCTTCAGGATCAGATACGCCACGCCGAATGCGGTTTTGGCAAGCATCCCGATCTCCTCCGAAAAGGTCTCGTCTGATATCATGTCCGTTGTCCTCACTTTCGTTGCTCCGAATGATCATTCTCATACCGTTAGATGCAGAAAGCGGTCGAAAAGTTCCCGACCGGACTCAGATTCAACCAAAAAATGCAGTCGCGTCAATAGACGTCGAACTGCATCAAAAACGCATAGAAGTACAGCTGTCCGCCGATCAGGCAGGCCGCAGTCACAGTCGCATCGAGCCGTCGCCGTCTGCCGAGGTGCGCAAGCGCGAGCACGATCGGATACAGCACGAGAAGATACCGCGGCGCCGACAGCAGCCAGGTCGTGCCCATCGCGATCAGATAATAAATCAGAAAATATGCCGTGTCCGCCGGGCGCTGCGCCTTTGCGGTCAGGCACATGCCGGTCAACGCCAGAAACCGTGCGCAAAGGCTCGGAATCCACAGGCCGAGCGCATCGGCCGCGCGCCCCTCGTGCAGCCATCGGACGAGATATTCGCTCTGATACCGCGCGGAGTGGAAGAACCAGCCGAGCTGCTGATTCCAGTTCTCCTTCTGATAGGCAAGAAATGCAAAACAGTCCCCGGTCTCCCGGTAGTTGATCCAAAGATACGCGCAGAACCCGAGCGGAATCAAAAGCAGGCAAAGCCCCCAAAGCAGCGTTTTTTTGCGCTTCCCGTTCGGAAGACCGATCAGCGCGGTCATCCACTCGTAAAAAGCCGGAACCAGCAATACGATGCCGAGCGAGCGGGTGAACGCGGCAAGCATTCCGAAAACCGCGGCAGCCAGCCACCGCCGCTTTCGCGAAAACAGGACGCAAAGCAGCGACAGCAGCAGAAACGTCCCTTCGCTGAGCACCGCCGTATAGAAGAATGCGGCGGGCAGGATCGCATAATACTTCACGGCGCGGCGCGCCGTTTCCTCGTCGTGATCGAGCCGAACCAGCCGGTACAGCACACAGCCCGCCGCCGACGAGCAAAGGATCGAGATAAGCATGCCCGCGTGGAACCATTCGCCGATCAAAGGCTGCAGCAGCCGGATCAGAATCGGATAGAACGGGAAGAACACGAGCCGCCAGACCGTACCGCTGCCGTTGTAATCCGCGTACCAGTATTCGGCGATCTCGAGGTAATGCCCCGTATCCGAGCCCCACCAGACCGAAAGGCTTTCCAGGAGGCTCCCGTGAAAATCGAGCGCGAGCACCTGCCATACATAGCCAAGCAGAATCCGGATCGCGTGCACGCCGAGCATGCAGCAGAAGACGGTCAGGTCGGTTCGAATCTTTACCGGCTCCGGAGCGGGTTCGGGAAGCTCCCGCCGCGCCTGTTTCCAATCGTCGAACCACCGGAACACAAAGCGCACCCCGACCGCGCAGAACAGCAGCAGTTCGGTCAGAACCGCCGTCCATTCATACCATTTTTCGATCGGATTGTCGGCGATGTACAGCGCCGCGCAAAGCAGCAGCAGCGCGGCGCATCCCGCGATCGTGATGATCTCTTTGCGGTACGGCTTCCACCGCTCCGGTCCTTCCATAGTCCCCTCCCGCTTTGCCGGCCCAAAAGCCGGCTTCCGATTCTTACAGCTCCATTGTACCGCAGAATTGTGACCGAATCGCAACATTTCTGTAAAAGGAAGCCGGTTCGGGGGCGTCTTTTTGGGAAAAAGCTCCAAAAAGCGCAACAAACGCGGCAAACCCTTGCCGCGTTCGATTCATTGCCAACGGATCGAGCCTTTATTGTGCCAGCGCCGCCCTCGGCGCGATCGTCGTCAAGCTGCTGTGCGAGCTGCTTGCCTTCCTGATCCAGTTCCCGCTGAACAGGTTTGTGATCATGCGCGCGTAAACGGGCAAAGCAAAAGCGCAGGACGTTCGCCTGCGCCTTCTATATAATACGAAAAAGCTGCCGTAAAACGGCAGCTTTTTGGATGGTTTCGAATCAATACTTTCTCGCGTCCTTGACGTGATCGAGATGATCGGCATACGCCTTGAGGTTTCTCGGGTTCTCGGAAACCTCGGTGTCGCCGACGCGCCACCAGGAGCCGTAGCCCTCGGTCATCGATTTCGGCAGAACGCGGATATCGAACACGACCGGACGGTCCTTGATCTTCTTCGCGTCCGCGATCGCAGCCTTCATCTCCTCGATCGAGTGGATCGTGTACGACTTGCAGCCGTAGCCTTCGCCGATCTTCGCAAAGTCAACCGGCATGAAGCTGCCCGAATGCTCGCCGTCCTCGCCGCGGAACCGCAGCTCGGTGCAGAGGCTGTCGTTGCCGTGACCGACCTGCAGGTTGTTGATGCAGCCGAACGATGCGTTGTTGAACACGCAGACATTGATCTTCTTGTGTTCCTGCACCGCGGTCAGCAGCTCGCTGTGCAGCATGATGAAGCTGCCGTCGCCGACCATTGCGTAGACGTCGCGGTCCTCGCCGATCGCATACTTGACGCCGAGCGCGCCGGACACTTCGTACCCCATGCAGGAATAGCCGTATTCCATGTTGTAGGTATCGACGCCGCGTGCGCACCACATGCGCTGCATGTCGCCCGGCAGGGAGCCTGCGGAACCAATCGCCACGTCGTTCGGATCCATTGCGAAGTTGATCGCGCCGAGCACGGTGGTCTGGGTCAGGTTCGCGTCGAGATCCTTCGCGAAGCGGTCCGCCGAACCGGCGTTCGCATCGTTGACTTCGGGCACGTAGCCTTCGCCGTAGGTGATGTGCTGCAGGCGGTCGAGCTCCTTGAACCAGCGATCACGCGCTTCCTTGACCTCATTGCCGTAGGGCGCCTTGTAGCCGTCCAGCGCGTTCAGCAGCAGCGGCAGAGCGCGCTTTGCGTCGGCCACGACCGGAACCGCTTCCAGCTTCAGAGCCTGGAACTCGGACACGTTGATGTTGACGAACTTTGCATCGTCCCGGAACAGCCACTTCGACGAGGTCGTGAAGTCGGTGTAGCGGGTGCCGACGCCGATGATGACGTCCGCTTCCTTGGCGATCTCGTTCGCCGCGGAGCAGCCGGTCACGCCGATGCCGCCGAGGTTGAGCGGATGATCGTAGACGATCGCGCTCTTGCCCGCCTGCGTCTCGCCGAACGGGATGCCCGTCGCTTCGGCAAACGCGCGGAACTCTGCATGCGCCTCGCTGTAGCGGACGCCGCCGCCGCAGATCAGAAGCGGCTTTTTGGCAGCCTTGATCACGGCCGCCGCTTCCTCGATCGCTTCCGCATCCGGCGTGCGCCGCGCAAGGCGATGAACGCGCTTGCGGAAGAAGCTCTCGGGATAGTCATAGGCTTCGCCCTCGACGTCCTGCGGGATCGCGATGCAGACGGCGCCGGTGTTCGCCGGATCGGTCAGCGTGCGGAACGCGGAAATCATCGCGCTCATCAGCTGTTCGGGGCGGACGATGCGGTCCCAGTAGCGGCAGACCGCACGGAACGCGTCGTTGGTCGAGATCGACAGGTCATGCGTCTGCTCGATCTGCTGCAGCACCGGGTCGGGCTGGCGGCAGGCATAGACGTCGCCGGGGAGAATCAGCACCGGGATGTTGTTCGCGGTTGCCGTTGCGGCGGCGGTCACCATGTTGGCGGCGCCGGGGCCGACCGACGAGGTCACCGCGATGATCTTCTTGCGCTTCATCTGCTTCGCAAACGCGACCGCAGTATGCGCCATGCCCTGCTCATTCTTGCCCTGCCAGACATGCAGGCGGTGTGCTTCCTGCCGGAGCGCCTGTCCGAGGCCGACGACGTTGCCGTGGCCCGGAAGCATGATCACGCCCTCGACGAACGGATGTTCGATTCCGTCATACGCAATGTACTGGTTCTCCAGAAAGCGGACCAGCGCCTGTGCCATAGTCAAACGAACGGTTTTCATGTGTTTCCTCCTGTTTCAGCCTTGAAAGATATGGTCGTTGGCATCGGGCTTCCAGAGCCACGCATGCTCGGGGTCGTCGATGCGGGTCTTCTCCCACGGGTTGCCGTCCAGATGACGGATGCCCCATGCGTAGCACATCGCATAGCCGGGCGCGGCCGCCTGCGAATGGAAGCCGTGATTGATAACCGCACAGCCGTTGTGGCCGGTCTTGTAGATCTCGCCGTTGGCGAAGCCTGCGCCGAAGCCGTGCGGATAGTCAAAGCGGTAGAAGTACACTTCGGGCTGCGGATGATGATGCGGCGGATACGACGACCACTTGCCCGGGAAATTCAGAACCTCGCCGAGCACCATGTTCGAGAACGGCGCGTTCTCATAATCGAAGAACGTCTTGATCTCGCGGCGCATTGCGCCCATCAGTTCGCCGTTCGCACCGGCATGCTGCACCTGAACGGTTTCGGGCGTATACAGAACCGGCTCGTAGTCGCGCTCGTTGATCGTCTGCTGGATGTATACTTCTGCGTGGTTGTGCGCGCAAAGCTCGATCTTCACGCCGCGCGGACTCAGCAGGCAGTATGCTTCATGGTGGAAGCAGTCGGGGCGGTCGGCCTCAACGACCTTGTCCGCATAGCGGAACGTGACCTTGCCTTCAAACAGCAGCACCGCCGATTCCTTTTCCGGCTCATCGATCGTGTAGGTATCGCCAGCTTCCATCACGAGCAGGCCGACGTCCATCTGCGTGCCGAGATCGTCAACCTTCGTATCGATGTAAGCGTTATAGCCGCGATGCAATTCCTTGGTAAAATACATGGATTTGCCTCACAGACCGGTGTGCTCCGCGATGTACTTACGGCCCTTGATCGCGTACTCGAGCGGATTTGCCTTCGCGGGATCCTGCTCGGCTTCGACCAGCAGCCAGCCTTCGTAATGCGCGTCAGCGAGCACTTTGAACACCGGATCGAAGTCCACGTCGCCGTCGCCCGGCACGGTGAACGCGCCGTTGCGGACCGCGGTCAAAAAGCTCCAGTTGTTCTTGCGCGCTTCTTCGACGACCGGCAGGCGCATATCCTTGAGATGGACATGACCGACGCGATCGACGTACTTCTTCAGCATCGCCAGCGGATCTTCGCCCGCGAACGTGAAATGACCGGTGTCGTAGCACAGGAACACATAGCGCGGATCGGTATGGCTCATCATGCGGTCGGTCTCCTCGGCCGTCTGCACGACGGTACCCATGTGATGATGGAAGCAAAGCTTGAAGCCGCGCTCCACGGCGATCTTGCCCAGTGCGTCGAGGCCCTTGCACAGGCGATCCCACTCGGCATCGTCCATGACATGCTTATGGCCGCCGGTCAGGATCGGCGTTTCGGTCTGCCCCTGGATCGAGTAGCTCTGCTCGGAAACGTTGATGCGGTTCGCACCGACGGCTTCGAGGAAATCCAGTTCCTTATTGAATTCTGCGATATTCTCCTCGAGCGGCTTGGTCAGCAGGAACGAAGAGAACCAGCGGCTCGCGATGCGCATGCCGCGAAGATCCAACTCCCACTTGAGCTCCTTCGGATCCTTCGGGTACTTGTTGCCGATCTCGCAGCCCGTGAATCCTGCCAGCGCCATTTCGCTGACGGTCTGACGGAACGTGTTCTCCGCGCCGAGTTCAGGCATATCATCGTTGCACCAGCCGATCGGTGCGATTCCGAGTTTCACTTTTTCCGGATTGAACATTGCCATACTTCTGTTTTGCTCCTTTCAAATTCTTGCGACACCGCTTCTGCGTGCCGCTTCTGCGACCGCTGCCGCGACCGCGGGCCCTACGCGCTTGTCAAACGCTTTCGGGATGATGTATTCTGCGTTCAGCTCATCGTCGGAGATCAGGTCGGCCAGTGCCTTCGCCGCCGCCATCTTCATCTCCTCGTTGATATCGCTTGCGCGCACATCGAACGTGCCCCGGAAGATGCCGGGGAACGCCAGAACGTTGTTGATCTGGTTCGGATAGTCGCTTCTGCCCGTCGCGATCACCGCTGCGCCGCCCGCCTTGGCGTCTTCGGGGAAGATCTCCGGCGTCGGGTTCGCGCATGCGAAGATGATCGCATCATGGTTCATCGTTCTGACCATCTCGGTGTTGATCGTGCCGGGGCCGGAAACGCCGATGAACACATCCGCGCCGACCAGCATCTCGGCGATCGTGCCCGCCTTGTGCTCGAGGTTCGTGACTTCCGCCATCTCCTCCTTGATCCAGATCGCACCCTTGCGGTCGCACATGATGACATTTTTGAAACCTGCCGACAGCAGCAGCTTCACGATCGAGATCGCCGCCGCGCCTGCGCCGCTTGTCACGATCTTGACGTCTTCCTTCTTCTTGCCGACGACCTTCAGCGCGTTCATCAGACCTGCGAGCGTAATGACCGCGGTGCCGTGCTGATCGTCATGGAAGATCGGAATGTCGCACTTTTCCTTGAGCTTGCGCTCGATTTCGAAACAGCGGGGCGCCGAAATATCCTCGAGGTTGACGCCGCCGAAACTGCCGGAGAGCAGATAGACCGTGTTCACGATCTCATCCACGTCATGCGACTTGATGCAAAGCGGGAACGCATCGACGTTGCCGAACGATTTGAACAGCACGCACTTGCCTTCCATAACCGGCATGCCGGCTTCGGGACCGATGTCGCCGAGGCCGAGTACCGCGCTGCCGTCCGTGATGACGGCGCACAGGTTGTGACGGCGGGTCAGCTCATACGACTTATTGACATCTTTCTGGATCTCGAGGCAGGGCTGCGCGACGCCCGGGGTATACGCAAGGCTCAGATCGTCCTTCGTCTCCACCGGGACGGTTGCGATCACTTCGATTTTGCCCTTCCATTCTCTGTGCTTTTTGAGGGATTCTTCTGCATAATTCATCTGCTTTTCTCCTTACATTATTCTTCTGGGATAATCGTCGGCAGTGTGGAACCGCCATATGGCATCGCGAGAATCGTCGCGTCGGGACCGAGCTTTTCGAGGGCGCGGTCAAGCGCAACCTGCGCCGACGGCTGCGGCGTCAAAAAGATCGACCGCACAAAGTCGTCGTCCAGTTCGGAGACCAGATCGACCTCCGCTTTCTGCAGCACCATGGCGATCGCCGCGGCCTTATGTCCGCCGAGCTTGAAGTCCCGACCGATGCGCTCGATCAGCGAGTCCGCGGTCGGTGCCGTCGTCATCCATTCCTCGAACGTGCGTTCGCCGAGGCCCTCTTTGCAGGAACCGATCAGGATGATCACGCCGCCCTGCCGGACCGCATGCTTGGCGTTGTCAAGCGCCTTCTGTGTCTGATAGAGGTTCAGATCCTTCGGTGCGCCGCCCTGTGAAACGAGCACGATGTCCGCGGGCGCTTTGAGCTCCTTGCGGTACAGCCGGTCGAGATATTTGCAGCCCTCGCGGTGCGCCAGAACGGCGTCGCCCGCGACCGCGCGCAGAATCTCCTTGTGCTCGGACAAAACGACGTTCACGATGAAGTCGATCCCGACCATCGCGCCGGCTTCCTCGATATCCATGCGCACCGGGTTCGTTTCGAGCGCGCCGGCACAGCATTCGGGCAGCACCATGCGGCTGTGATTCGCCTGAATCGCCGCGCGGGTGGAGACGCCGGGCATGATCGCCTTCGCGCCGCCGGAATATCCCGCAAAGTAGTGGTACTCGATGTTGCCGAGGCAGATCCTGCGGTCGGCTTCCGCAACGGTGCGGAAGACGTCCACGGGCGTCCCGCGCGACGTCAGCCCGTAGGAAACACAGTCGCTCGCGTCGCTGTCCACGCAGCGGATCTCGTTCCAGGCACGCTCGCCGGCAAGCTTTCTCTGCTCCTCCGGCGTCTGGAAGCGATGGCTTCCGAGCGCAAACACGAGCGTGATGTCCTCGGGACGGACGCCGCCGGCGTATAACTCGTCCAACAGCGAAGGCATAACCTTCGCTGTCGGCATCGGGCGCGTAATATCGCTCGTGATCACGGCAACCTTCTCGCCGGGGCGGACGATGTCCTTCAGCCGCGCGGACCCGATGGGGTTCTGGAGTGCGCGAAGCACCTCCGCCTCCCCGGTCAGCTCCGTTTCGACCTTGTTGGCGTGCAGTTCACCGATCAGATTCTGTTCCGGCACCTCGACCTCCTGGAATCCGGTGCCGAATCCGAAACGCAATTTCATATTATTTCTTTCTGGCAACGACTGCCTTGACCTGCTCCTCGATGTGCGCGGCGGTCAGGCCGAAGCGCTCCTGCAGATAGCTCTGCGTGCCGACTTCGCCGAACTCGTCCTCGATCGCAACGCAAGCCGCGGGAACCGGGCAGCGCTCGCCGAGCACTTCGAGTACCGTGTCATACAGACCGCCGTGACGGTTCGCGTTCTCCGCGACGACGACGGCGCCGGTCTTTTCTGCCCATGCCGCAACCGCGTCCGCATCGATCGGCTTGATCGTGAAGCAGTCGACGACCGCAACGCTGATGCCCTGCTTTTCGAGCGAAGCGGCAGCCTGCATCGCCTCGTGCAGCATGACGCCCGCCGCGAACACGACCGCGTCGGTGCCTTCGCGCAGCGTGACGGCCTTGCCGATCGGCAGTTCGCTTCCGTCCTCATACACACGGGCCAGCAGCTTTCTGCCGACGCGGATGTACTTGATGCCCGGACGGTTGACGCACTGCTTCAGAACGCTGATCAGGCAGGTCGGGTCGGACACGTCGATGACCGTCGAATGCGGCAGGACGTTGTACAGCGCGACGTCTTCAAACGGCATGTGCGTGCCGCCGTTCATCGTGGCCGTGACGCCGGGGTCGGTGCCGATCACGGTGATGTCGTTCTTGCCGTAGCCGCCGGACAGAAAGATCTGGTCATAGCAGCGGCGCGATGCGAACGGGCCGAAGCTGTGGATGATCGGCTTGAAGCCGGCCACCGCAAGACCTGCGGCGACGCCTGCCATGTTCGCTTCCGCGATGCCGCAGTCGATCGCGCGCTCGGGGTTCTTCTTCGCCCACTTGAGCGTGCCGGAGCAGCTCATCAGGTCGGCATCCAGAAAGATCGTATCGGGATCGTTGTCCACGATATCCGCGATCGTCGCGCCCAGCACCTCTTTGCACAGGCGGGGATCCATTTCTCCGTTATAAACGATCTTCATAGCCTTAACCCTCCAATTCCGCAAGTTCCGCCTTGAGTTCGGCGGTCCACTTTGCGTACCGCTCGTCGTTGACCGGCATGCTGTGGTTCATTTCGGTGTTCTCAACGTCCGCAATGCCGTGACCCTTAACGGTGTCCAGAACGATCGCGTACGGCTTGTCGCCGCCCTTGCGGGTGTTCTCGAGCGCCGCGGCGATCGCTTCGACGTCGCTGCCGTCAACCTTGACGGTGTCGAAGCCGAACGCTTCCATCTTGGCCACGAAATCGCCCATCGGCAGGACTTCATCGCTGTAGCCGTCAAGCTGGCGCTTGTTCCAGTCGATCAGAACGACAAGGTTGCCGAGCTTCTTCGCGCTGGCGAACATGAACGCTTCCCAGCACTGACCTTCGTTGGCTTCGCCGTCGCCGACGATCAGGAACACGCGGTTCTTGCGGCCCTTCAGCTTGTCGCCGAGCGCGAGGCCCGCCGCCTGCGAAGTGCCCTGGCCGAGCGAACCGGTCGTAACGTCGATGCCCGGGGTCTTGTTGCGGTCGCAGTGGCTCGGAAGCCGCGTGCCGCCGCGGTTCAGCGTCTTGAGCTCTTCATAGGGGAAGTAGCCCTTGAGCGCGAGCGTGCCGTACACGGACGGGCCCGCATGGCCCTTCGATACGACCAGCTTGTCGCGGTCCGCCCACTTGGGATCGGCCGGATTCACGTTCATCTCGCGTCCGTACAGAACGGCCAGGACATCCGCGATGCTCATGGCGCCGCCGATATGTCCGGAGCCGATCGAATGGATCGCGTCGAGCGCTGCCATGCGGATCTTGACGGCAAACGCCTGCAATGCTTTCTTCTCTTTCAGTTCCATACCTTTCTCCTTATTCCAGCGGCAGCGTCGAGCCGTGCCGCAGTGCTTTGACAACGGGGAGTTCCTCACCGCTCAGGAAGCGGATCAGTGCGCCGCCGCCCGTGCAGATGTATCCGATCCGGTCGGTCAGCTTGTACTTCTCGGTCGCCGTGATGCTGTCGCCTCCGCCGAGCACCGTAAAGCCCTCGGTATCGGCCAGCGCCTGCCACAGCGCCTTCGTGCCGTACTCGCTCGGTTCCTGTTCGAACACGCCCATCGGGCCGTTGACGAACACGGTCTTTGCCGCAAGGATCCGCGCGCGGTAATCGGCGCTCGTATCATGACCGATGTCGATCGCGCCGACGTCCGCCGGGATCTCGCCGACCTTGGCTTCGTGACGCTCGCCGTCGGTGACCCATGCAAGGTCCGTCGGCAGAACGATCTTTTCGCCGTAAGCGGCGTACAGTTCCTTGGCGCGGTCGAAATATTCGGTATAGTTCGACTTTGCGATGAAGTCGTAGCTGCCCTGTCCGATCTGCTGTCCGAGCGCGATCAGAAAGATGTTCGCAACGAGGCCGCCGGTCAGGATCTGATCCGCGATGCCGCGCTCCAGGACGGTCTGCATCATCTGGAACGCATCGGAGATCTTGGCGCCGCCGAGGACGAACACGCAGGGACGGTTCGGCTCCTCCATAACGGAGGAAACGGTGCAGTATTCCTTCTCGAACAGGCGTCCCATCGCCGACGGGAGAACCTGCTCAAAGCCGCACAAACTCGGCTGATCGCGATGCGCGGCCGCGAACGCGTCGCACACATACAGATCGCCGAGCGGAGCAAGTTTTTCGACCAGAAGCGTTTTTGCCTGCTGCTCATGGGTCAGGCGCAGCTTCATCTCGAAGAGCGTCTGCTCCTCCGAAACGAAACGCACGTTATCCAAAAGCAAAATATCGCCATCCTTCAGATTGCGAATTTCTTCTCTGGCCGCGGGGCCGCAGACATCGTCGATCCAACGGACTTCCCTGCCGAGAAGTTCGGACAGCACCTTTGCATGCGGCTTGGTCGTATAAAAGTTTTTGTACTCAATATCGCTGCCCTGGTGCGCCATCAGCACAACCTTGGCGCCCTTGTCGGACAGCTCACGAATTGTCGGCACGCAGGCCGTGATACGGTTGACGCTTTTCAGCGTCCCCGTACCACGGTCCACGGGTTGATTGATATCGACACGGCACAAGACCGTTTTCCCACGTACCGAAAGTTCGTCCAGCGTTCTGATTCCGAATCGCATACGACAACCTCTCTTTACGGTGTGATCAGTTCTTCTTGAAACGGCCGATCTTCAGGTACTCGTTGGTCTTTGCGGTACCTTCTTCGCGGGTCAGCTGCATACCGGTGCAGGCACGGATTGCGTCGATCGTCTCGGGGATCGTGACGCTCTCCTGCGGGATGTTGATCGCAAACATGAGGTCGTTGCCGCTCTCGACGATGCTGTCTTCCCACAGGCCGATCTCGTACATGTCGCCGCGGCGGTTGCCGAGGTCACGCGCATACTTGAACAGGCTCGCGTTGCCCTTGAATCCTTCGTCGATCGTGACGGTGCGGATACGCGGATGCTTGCGGAACGCTTCGAGCGCCGCTTCGCGCGTGATCTTCTTGCCGTCCTTGCCGGTCGCCAGCACGGTGATGATGTGGCCGTGCGTGACAGGCGTATGAACGAGGATACCGGTTGCTTCGATGTGCGGCATGATCGTCATGAGGTCGACCGCCTGATGCGACGGAGCCTTGTCGATCTGCAGCGCGTTGGTCAGTCCGCGATGGTAATCGCCCGGATCGGCAACGCGGCGGATGATCGTGATCGCGACCTTCTCAACGCCGATGGCGCGGTCGAGGCAGTCAACCGCACGGATGAGGCCCGTGGTGTTGCAGCTCGTCAGCTTGAGGTAACGCTGGCCGACGCCCTTCTCATAGTTTGCATAGCCATGGAAAAACACGTCTGCGACGGAGTTCTTTTCGCCGCCCTGGAAGATCGCCTTGACGCCGACTTTCTCGTACAGTTCCTTGTTCTTTGCGCCGACGCCGCCCGGAGACGAGTCCAGCATGACGTCAACGCTGCGGCACAGCTCTTCGAACGTGCCCGCAACCGGAATATCCAGCGCGTCGAACGCGGCCTTGTCCGCGCCGTCCACGAGATAGAGGTTGTACTTCACGTTGTTTGCGCCGATCATATCGTTCTCGCGCAGTGCGCGGATCGACAGCGTCGGAGCGAGATCCGCGATACCGACCAGTTCCATGTCGCCCTGCATGGCGACGCCGTCAGCCAGACGCTGACCGATTGTGCCGTAACCGGCAACGCCAACTCTAATCTTTGCCATTCCGAATTACTCCTTTATAATGATTTTTCAGATTTCGTCGATACGAACCGGACGGTTCTCCTTGATGGACTTGTTGCAGGCAAGCGCGAGCTTGATCGATACGAGGCCGTCCTCGATACCGGTCTTGGGCTGCTCGTTCTTGAGGATGCACTCGATGAACTCGCGGACTTCCGCCTGGTAGGAACCCATATAACGCTCGAGGAAGAACCACAGCGGCTTCTCACCGGTCACGCCGTCCACATTCGACAGCACAACGTTCGATGCGGTGTCGTTCTGGGTCGTGGCGCAGCCCTTCGAGCCGAACACTTCGCCGCGCTGATCGTAGCCGTAGACCGCCTTGCGGGAACCGTCGACGGTTGCAAGCGCGCCGTTTGCGAGCTTCATCGTGATCGTGCAGGTATCAACGTCGCCGGCTTCGCCGATCGCGGGATCGATCAGGCAGGCGCCCTGCGCATACACTTCGACAACTTCCTCACCGGACAGATAGCGGACCATATCGAGGTCGTGGATCATCATGTCCATAAAGATGCCGCCGGACACTGCCGCGTACTCTGCGGGCGGGGGCTCCGGGTCGCGCGAAGAAACGCGCACATACTGGACTTCGCCGATCTTGCCGTCCTCAACCACCTTGCGCAGCGCACGGTAGTTGTGGTCATAGCGGCGGTTGAAACCGACCTGGTAGATCAGTTTTTTCGGCGACGCGGCGAGCGCTGCCTTGACCTGCTCGATCTTCTCGATGCTCTGATCGATCGGCTTCTCGCAGAACACATGCTTGCCGGCGGCGATCGCTTCCAGCGAAATCTGGGCATGCAGGTTCGTCGATGCGCAGATCAGAACGGCGTCGATGCGCTCGTCGTCGAGGATCTTGTGGTAATCCTCATAGACGCCTTCGATGCCGACCGACTTCGCCCATTCGGCGACTGCGGGTTTCATGTACGGATCTGCGATCGCAAGAATGCGTGCCTCGGGTACGCCGGTCAGAATGCTCTTCGCATGGACCTGACCGATGCGGCCTGCTCCGATAATGCCAACGTTAATCATAGTTCTTCCTCCGTTTTATCAATATCCCTTACGGGGTTTTCCCTTATGCTTCGGTGTACGGTGCGCCGGTGCCTTCGACCAGCGAGCCGTAAGTGCGCTGAATCTTCGCCCAGTTCTGGTCGCGGTCAAGCGCAACGCCGCGGCCCACGCCGGAAACGACGAGGCCGACGCCCTTCTTTTCGATCGTTTCGCCGAATTCGCGCAGCAGCTTCGGCGCGCTGCCCGGCTCGGTCGAACGGCCGTCAAAGATCACATGGACGTAAACGTCCTTTACGCCCGCTTCGCGCGCCATATCGATGAGCGCCAGCGGATAGTCGATCGACCCGTGCGAGGACTTCTTGGTCAGAAGCGCGAACAGATGCAGCGCGGCGCCGCGCTCTTTCACGCCCTGCAGCGTTTCGACAAAGACCGGATTCTTGGCAAACGAGCCGTCCTTCATCGCGTTGTCGAGGCGGACGTCGTCCTGCAGCACGACGCGGCCGGAACCGAGGTTGATGTGCCCTGCCTCGGAATTGCCGGTCTTGCCCTCTGCAAGACCGACCGCGGGACCGGACGCCTCGAGTTCGGCGTAGATGTTGTTGTTCAGCAGCGCGTCCCACTCGGGCGTCGGCGCCGTGAAGATCGGGTTGTTTTCGGTCGGCGCGTCAAGCCCCCAGCCGTCGCAGATCAGAAGCAGCACCTTGCCGGTGTTCGCAAAGCGGAACAGCGGCGTGCCCGTCATCTCGGCAGGCTGCTCGATGCCCATGGCCGAAAGGATGGTCGGAGACACGTCGCAAAGCTTTCCGTGGCTCTGCAGCCGTTCAACGCCTTCACCGAGCGCGATGCAGGCGACCAGATTCGTCGTATGCGAAACGTGCGGCTTGCCCTCGGGCGTATGCAGCACTTCGATATTGCCGTGATCGGCCGTAACAAGTACAGTATAACCTTTTTCCCGCGCATGTGCAACTACTTTTCCAACATATTTGCTGATTGCTTCGCAGGCAACCGGCTTTGCGGTATCGCTCGAAGTATGACCGATGACGTCGCCGTTGGCAAAG
>CADAQS010000080.1 GCA_902790115.1 uncultured Eubacteriales bacterium
GGGAAAGCACGTCGAGGTCAAGACGCAAGGCTCCCTTCTCTTCGAGCGCCCGCGCCGCCGTGGACTTCCCCGAAGCGATGCCCCCCGCAAGTATTGCCACATACACCGCAAAACCCTTTCCTATGTGCGTACCTTAAACCGCTCCTGGCATTTGGGGCAACGCACGCGAAGATTGCCCTTCCCCCGTGGCACGCGTATGCGCTGCTGGCACTTGGGGCAGGTGAGGTGCTTGTACTTCTTGGCCTCCTGCGCCTTTTTGACCAGTTCGCCCGCATGCAGCGTCAGACCCTGATTGAAGTTGCCGTTGACAGCGAGGATCGCGTTTTCGCGCTTTGCGAAATCGTCGCCCTCTTCCCGGCCGGAATTGAATTTACCATGCGCAAAGCCGGTCCGGAACGAATCCAGGCTCCGCATCCAGATGTCCGCAACGTAGTAGGTCTGATGCGCTTCGGTATCGGCATGAATCTTGATCGCAATGCGCAGCTCGTCTGACTGATAGCTGTAATCCGCATCCTTGCCGGTGTCGTAGTTCGGGAAGTTGACGGTCGCGATGTCGCCGTCCTTCGCGCATCCTTGCCGGTGTCGTAGTTCGGGAAGTTGACGGTCGCGATGTCGCCGTCCTTCGGCGCGCGGGTCGCTTCGGGAACGACCGCTTCGGCGGTCGGCACGCTCGTCGGCGCTTCGGTCGATTCCTCGGTCGGTTCGGGCGTCAGCGGCACGGCGGTCGGCGCGTCGGTCGGCGCGTCAACCGCAACGGCGAAATGCTCTTCCGGCGCATCCGTCGGCTGCGCGGTCTCCGCTGCCGGCTCCTCGGCTTCCTTCGGCTTCTCCGCACAAGCGGTCATCACAGAAAACAGCATCAATGCTGCAAACAAAATGCTGATCCATTTTTTCATCGTTTTTCCTCCGTATTCCGGTTTGACAAGGGAGATGCCCATTGTCTTTTGTCATTGTACTGAATCCGCCCTGTTTTTGCAAGATTCTCCTAAAAAGGTTTACAAATTTACGACATCTTGTCCGAACGGCGCCTTACACCCGCACCGTTCCCTGCTTTTCGATCTTGCGCTTTTCGAGCTCCACGTCGGAAATTGCCCGCATGAACGCGCGATCGGTCCGGATGGTGTACGGTTCGACGCCGCGGGACAGACGAGCTGCGCATTGCGATCATCAGCTCGTAATAGTCTCCCGCATGCACGTTGAGCCGCCGCGCCTGCGCCGGAAGCTCCTGCTCCAGCAGCTGCCGGAAGTTGTCCGTGCCGTTCCGCTCATAGCGGTCGAGAATCCAGTCGAGCGCGTTCCGGTCGGACAGCGTCCGCTCGACATAGTACCGGGTGCCGTACAGCCCGTACAGCACGCGCAGCGTGTCGTAGTAGCCGACGATCATGTGCTGCTTTGCGCGCTCGGCGTCAAAATCGAGCGCGCCGCCGAGGTCGATGTTCGGCGCAATCAACGTGACCTGCACGTCGTCCGGTATCCTGAAGCGGCGCTCGATGCCGATCCCGCCCGGCAGACGGACGCCGATGATGTCCTTGTAGCCGTTCTCGACGAGCACGTGCAGCGGCAGCGAGTCGAATGCGCCGCCGTCCAGATACGTCTTGCCGTCGCACAGCGGTTCGTTCTTGAACGCCGGATGATAGGCGCTTGCAAGCAGCATGTCGTACAGCGTTTCGTCGTCGTCGATGTCGTTGATCTTGATCTCAAGACCCTTCCGCTCGGTCAGCGAAACGGTCGTGACAAACAGTTCCACGGGCGACTGCCGGATCTTTTCGGGATCGGCGATCGCGCGGATCCATGCCCGAAGCGGCGCGATGTCAAGGCCGCGGCTTTTCAGCAGGTCGCGGATCTTGGGGATGTATTCAAACAGCTCGGTGATCGGCACCGTCCCGCCGAACAGCTTTTTGAGTTCGGATTCCTCCTCGGCATCGACGGTCACGATGCTCGAAAGCTGCACGCTGTTCCATGCTTCGATCGCCTTGTTGATGTCGCACATCGCCATCAGTGCGCCGTTCAGCGCGCCGACCGACGTTCCCGAAACGGCGTTGTAGTGAAAACCGTTCTCGTTGAGCGCTTTCCAGACGCCGATTTCATAGCCGCCCTTTGCGCCGCCGCCCTCGAGTGCAATGGCGTACGTTTTGTTCGGATCCAATAACAGTTGCATGTGGTTTCCTTCTTTCCAAAGCAGATTACAGTTTCCCGGCCAGCACCAGCGCAAGCAGCCCGAACGTCACGAGCAGAACACAGGATACGAGGATCACGCTCCACTTCGTTTCACGCCTGCCCGCGTCGCTCTCCGCGACGAAATGCGCTTTCCGCAGCGCGGTCACGACCGGCTTATACAGCAGCATTGCGAGCGCGGCGTTGATGCCGCCCTTGACGAGATTGAACGGCAGAAACACCGGGATCAGCATCCCGACGACCACCGCGCGGTCTACCTTCATGTACAGCGGCGTAATCAGCCAGTTCCAAAGCAGCATGACCGCCGTCATGCCGAGCGTTCCAAACACAAGTCCCGCGATCGCGCCGCGTATGCTGCGCGCCTTTTGATAGATTGCCGATGCGATGCACGCAAACGAGCAGCTCGCAAGAACGTTCATCACCAGACCGATCGGGCCGGTCGTGCTGACCGTCACCATCTCGACGAGCGAAACGACGAGGGAGATCGTCGCCGCCGCGAGCGGACCGTAGAGGAAGCCGCCGATTACGATGATGACGTCCTTGAGATCGAACGACAAAAAGCCTGCGACGGTCGGAAAGACCGTGGAGATCAGTTTGGCAACGAACGCGATCGCACAGAGCATGCCGATCACAGCGACGGTTTTGACACGGGAGTTACGGTCTTGTTTCATGGTGTTTCTCCTTTCGGAGGGCGAAAAACGCCCCGAGAATCCCCGGAGCGTTTCATCTTCTTTCATCCGGACTGTACCGTCGGTATCGGAATTGCACCGATTCCTGCCAAAGGCTCGCAGACTTTACTGCCGGTGGGGAGTTTCACCCCGCCCTGAAGACAATTTTTCTTTTTCCACAGTATAGCATGCGCATCTGCGCCTGTCAATCCCGTCCTGTTGCCGGATCGAGCAGTCTCCACGCCGCCGTATCGCATTCTCCGTATGCGTTGCTGCCGCGCGCGATCACCGTACCGTCCGCTTTCAGCACCGCGGAATGAGTGCCGCCCGCCGCAACGGCCCGCGCGTCAACAATGTCCGAAAAGTCCAGCGCGTCGCGCGTCCGGAACCAGTGCGCAAGCACCTTGCCTTCGGCATCAATGCCCAAAAGACCCGTGCTGCCCACGCTCAGCGCGATCGCATCGGTCCAGTCCGGCTGCTCCGATCCGCTCATGACCACGAGACCGTCCTCCCGCAGCGCCGCCGCGTATCCGGTTGAAGCGTCGAGCAGGATCGCGCCCGAAAGCAGCTCGCTGCGCGACGAAGTGTGTGAGGACAGCGCCTGTCCCGCCCCGGTCAGCGCGACCGCGGCATAGGATCCGCCTCCGATCGAAACGACGTCGGTCCAGCCCGCCAGCTCCGGATATGAATGGAATCCGGTATGCACGACGGTGCCGTCCGCTTTGAGGCCGATCGTATCGTAATCGGTGCAGGCGATCGCGACAAGACCGCTCCAATCCTGCACGCGGCACTGTCCTTCAAGGTCGCGTCCCGTCGCAACCGCCGTGCCGTCCTTCCGGAGGCCGACCGTGTGGTAGGCGCCGCAGTCGATCGCGACAAGATTGTTCCAGTCCGAAACGTTGCACTGCCCTTCCTGATTGCGTCCGGCCGCAACCGCCGTGCCGTCCGCCCTGCGCCCGACCGTGTGGTAGAATCCGACCGCCAGCACCTGAACCGGCAGCGCTTCGCGCGCCGTTTTCAGCCGGTCGCGCTCCAGGATCTCCTCCTCGGAAACGCCGAGCATCCGGTTGACCGCGTTCTCGGGATCGTTCATGCCGGTCAGGGCGATCGCGATCCGTTCCGCCTGCGCCTTGGCGTCCGAAAAGCCGCCGAGTTCCCGGAACAGCGTAAACGCCGCCTCCGGATCGGTCTGTTCGGTTTCGGACGCGATCGCGTAGCGGCAGTCGTTGTAGCGCGTCAACGCGTCGCCGTAGCCGGACAGCGCATAAAACTGTGTTTTGGCGTCCGCATAGTCGCCGTCACGATACGCCTTCTCCGCAAGTCCGTAGCGGCAGGCAAGGATCTTTTCCCGCGCGTCCGCATACGCGCCGAGTCCCGAGAACGCCGTTTCGGCTTCCGCAAACTTTCCCGCATCCAGCAGTTCCTGCGCGCTGCCGTACTGCGCCGCAAGCAGCTGCTGTGCAACCTCGTCGGTCTGCTCGAGCTTTTCGTACAGCGACGCGGCCGCGGCATACTGTCCCGCCGCAAGCGCGGCGTCCGCGCGTTCGCGCAGCAGCTGCGGCCGTTTCTTCCAATATAATAATCCCGTCAGCACAAGCAGCGCCATCAGCAGCGTGGACAGGATGACCGTGCGCCGGACGAACGCTTTGCTCAATGCTCTTTTCGTCTTTGCCATCGCCGTCACCGCCTCACAGATACTTGCGCACGGTGTACTGCATGTACGACGAGCCGACGCCCGTCCCGCGCGAAACGATAAAGTACACGTCGTCGATGCCATACTGCTTGATGTAATCCCGCAGCGGCGCACCGCCGCCGCCCGTCACGAAGCTGTGCGTTTCCCTGAGATCGACGAGGCAGACGCGGTCATAGTACGGCGCGATATACGGCACGAACGCGTTGCCAAACGAGTCGCAGATCACGAGCGCGCCGTGACCGGTGTGGAATCCGGTCTCCGCAACGTAGAACGGCGAATGCGTGCCGCCCAGAAACGCGCTGTACGACGTGCGTTCCGGCTCCATATAGCGCACCTCGCGCACGAGCTGATCGAGCTTGCGGTAGACGAACGCATGCGTCGGCGCGAGCGCGGCCGGCACTTCAAGCCGGTCGGACACGCTGCCGCTGACCTCCTTGGCAAGCGATCCGCGGAAGCCCTCGTGCACGGTGTATTCATAGTCCTCATACGCGGTCGAGGGCACGCCCCACGACTGCATCATCCGCCGCTGCAGATAGAAGCAGCCGAGTCCGGACCAGTGGTGATCGACCTTGTAATAAACCTGCTCACCTGCCTGCATGTGCGGTTCGAGCTCCTCAACGGTCGAATAGATGTACACGCCGTCCTTGACGTTGGCCTGCAGCGTCGGTTCGACGTCGCTCATCCAGCCGACGTACTTGTCCGTGTTGAACAGCCAGATGTTCGCGTCCTGCGAATACGGCACATAGGTGAAGATCACGCTGCCGTCCTCGGGCACCGCGTCGCGATAGGCGTTCAGCGACTGAATCGTCCGCGACATATCGTCCTCGCCGAAGCGGAACTGCGTCGCAGTTGAGCCGTCGGCGCGCTTTAAGGCAAACTTCCGGATGATCGTCAGATCCCTGACCGAAGGATCTTCCGGCGCGGCGGTCGGCTGCGGCGCGGACGGCGCTTCGGAGTGATCCGGCTCATTCGGCGGTGCGGTCGGCGCTGCGGGTGCCGAAGTCGCTTCGTTCACGATCGCCACGTTGAACACCGTGTCCGCGTCCGGAACCGGCTCTCCGTCCGGCAGCGCTTCCGGCTCGACGCCCTCGTTTGCAAGCGCGTCCAGCTCCTCGGCAAGGTCGGCGTTTAAGATCCGGTCCTCGTCGCTTGCGGCGTTGAACACGCCGAGCATGCCCTGCGAGGTGCGCAGGATTGCGTCGCGGCCGATCATCTGGTCGGAGAGGTACGTTTCCAGCTCCTGCATGAACGAGCCGTCAAACCAGGCCGACAGCGAGAACTGCGGCGCGGCCTGCAGCGTGCGGTTTTCGGTTTCGGAAACGCCGCCTTCCCTGTTTCCGAGGCACAGCGGAATCAGCCCCAGCACGAGCAGGAGCATGCACCACCAATATGCCAGAATGAAAGAGATCTTGCGTCCCATGCCGTTCCCCTTTTCAGAACCGGAAATAGATAAACGGATTGTAGGTCTGTCCCATCAGGAACAGAACCGACAGCACCAAAAGTCCCGTCGCAGCGACGGTAGCGAGCACGTCGCCGATGCGCTTGCGCCGCTCGTCCGCCGAGAACCACGCCCTGAGCCGCGGGACGATCGGCAGACAGGCAGCCGCCATCAGCAGCGGCAGCACCGTGTAGGTCTTGAGCGTCGCAACGAACTTCGGATCCCACAGCGGGAGCACATGCAGGCCGCCCTTGGCCGAAAGACCGAACAACGCGAGCAGGTGCGCCGAAAGCGCCGAAAAATCCGTGTAGTAGAACAGCACCCAGCCGATCAGCACGAGCAGCATCGTGAAAATATGCCGCAGCGCGGTGGGCACGCGCACAAGCACATTCTTCAGCACGAACCGCTCCAGCACGAGCAGGACGAAATAGTAGACGCCCCACAGCACGAAATTCCAGCTCGCGCCGTGCCAGAGACCGGTCAGCGACCAGACGATCGCAAGGTTCAGTACCGTGCGGGCGTCGCCCTTGCGGCTGCCGCCGAGCGGAATGTAGACGTAATCACGGAAAAAGCCCGACAGCGACATGTGCCAGCGCCGCCAGAACTCGGTGATCGACGCCGAAACGTACGGGTAGTTGAAGTTCTCCTTATAACAGAACCCGAACACGCGGCCGAGCCCGATCGCCATATCGGAATAGGCGGAAAAGTCGAAATACAGCTGCATCGCGTACAGGATCGCGCTGAACCACGCGCCGAGCAGCGACAGCTCCGCGCCCTTGCCGGCAAGCTGCGTCGCTTCGAGCATCTCGCCGCAAAGGTTAGCCAGCAGGATCTTTTTGGACAGTCCGATCACGAACCGCCGCATCCCGGTGTAAAACGCGGTCGGCGTCGTCTTGCGCGCGGCAAGATCTTCGGCGACGTCTGCATACTGCACGATCGGGCCGGCGATCAGCTGCGGGAAGCACGAGATGTACAGCAGCGCCCGGAACGGAGAAGCCTGCGGCTTGGCTTTTTTCCGGTAGATATCGACCGTATAGGTCAGCACCTGGAACGTATAGAACGAAATGCCGATCGGCAGGTGCTGTTCCGGCATCCGGAACGCCGCGCCGAACAGCGCCATCAGAGAGTTCACGACAAAGGCCGAATACTTGAAGTAGGCGAGCAGAATCAGCGATGCGGCGACCGCCGCAGCAAGCAGCAGCTTCCGCTTCCTGCGGTTCTTTTCACGCCGGATCACGAGCGCGAGCCACCAGTTGATCAGCGTGACCGCGAGCATGCCGAGCACCCAGACGGGTTCGCCGACGCTGTAGAACAGCAGCGAGAACGCCAAAAGAACGCCGTTGCGCCACCGGATGTTCCCGTTCAGGAAATACAGCAGCAGCAACGCCGGCAGGAACAAAAACAGAAATGTCGTGCTCGAAAATACCATACGCCGCGCCTTTTCGGCAAAGTTCAAGTTATTGTAGCATACTCCCCGAAAAAAAGCAACCGCGCCGCGCGCTTGTTACAGAAACTCCGCAGTTCGGACGAAAAAGCGGCGCATCCGGAATCCGGATACGCCGCTTAATTGTGATGCTTATTTGGTCATCTTTGCGATCTCGTCTGCGAAGTTCTCCTGACGCTTCTCGATGCCCTCGCCCTTCTCGAAGCGGACGAAACCGAGCACCTTTGCCGCGTTCTTGGACTTGAGCATGTCCTTGATCGTGACGTCGGGATTCTTGACGAACTGCTGCTCCATGAGGCAGACTTCCTTATAGTACTTCTGCATACGGCCCTCGACCATCTTCTCGACGATCGCATCGGGCTTCGGCTTTGCGGAGTTCGCGTTCTCTTCCTTCGCGGTCGCCAGCTGGACGGCACGCTCATGGTCGATGAACTCCTGCGGCAGGCTCGCCACGTCTACGCAGACGGGGCTTGCTGCTGCGATCTGCAGTGCGACGTCATGCATCGCTTCGGGATCGGACGGTGCCTCGAACTGAACGAGAACGCCGCGGGAACCGCCGAGGTGAATGTACGTATCGACCGCGCCTTCCATGCGGGCAAAGCGGCGGATCGTGATCTTTTCACCGATCTCCGCAACGGCTGCGGTCTGCAGCGCCGAAACGGTCTGACCGTCGATCTCGATATGGACATAGGTCAATTCAAGCGTTACGCTTGATCCCATGGTGTCAGCGGCTTTAACTTTACCGGGCGAAATTGATTTGACATATCCTTTGAACGTGGTCTTAAGCGCCACGTGTTTATACGCTCCTGTCGCGGAGTCGATTGTCTGGATATCGCCGCGCAACATAACTGTTGCAATTTTATTCAGCTTGAACTGCTTGAAGACGTTTACCGTCAAAACGTTAAACGGAATAGCCTGCTCGATTGAACCGATCTGTCCCGGCACGGGCACGTCCATGTCTCCCAACAGGCCGGCTCCGGAAACGGTCGCTGTAACAGCGCTAAGATCGGGGAGTGTTACTTCTCCGGAAACGCCGATCAATTTGCTGTTGTCGCCTCCGTAGACGTTAAAATTACTGATTACTTCAGGGATGTTCATTCGTTTTCACCTCCGATATTGATCAAGGCGTTCTCGAGCATGCTGGCGTCATACTCGAAGATTCCCTCGATGGATTCTGCAGGCGGATAAGGGGCTAAGAACTGATGGAATACGATTCTGCCGTTTTCCAGCTGCTCGACGGGGTTCTCGCTGCTGATGAATTCGATTCTTGCGCCGGCGCACTTGCCGCCTGCTACGAGCGAAGACAGGAACTGATTCTCGTCCTCGAGGATGGACTCGACGAGTCTGTAGTTTGCGAGGCTGTCGATCCGCGAGAGATACTGAATGATGAACCTGTTTTCGAGCCAGCTGAAAATGCGGCGACAACCGATCCAACGGCTTTTCGGCTCGGTGGTTTCCGGGTATGCCGCTGTATTGTTGCCCCACGTTCTCCAACCATTCAGATTGATTGCGGTTACGATGCCGAAACCATTCAGCGCGTTCGCCGTTGCCTGATCGATGTAGATTTCAGCTCCGCTGGAGTTGCAGATTGCCGAAATGCCGATTGTCTTGTTGGATGGCGTCAGGCACGGCACATCGTCGTTCATCGCGTCGTAATATGCGAGGACGGCTCCCAAGATAGCCGACAAGCTAATTACGCGCTGGCCGACCTTTGCCTTCGGCCACACGGCGATCGCGTGGGGAGAAATGACGGCAGCTGAATCCTTGGCTGCCTTAATGCTCGCGGGAACGGCTGCGCTGTCGGCGATGTCGATGATTGTTTCGGCGGAGAATGTGCCGTTCACGTCCGTGGTCTTAGCCTGAAGCGCTGCCGCAACAACAGCGGAGGTGTAGCCGGGCGCGATTACGATCGAGGCAAATCTGCCGAATTTAGGATATACAGAGCGCACGAGCTCGATGCCGGTCATCGCTCCGGTCGTGGCATTGAAACCGCCGACGATGTCAGAGTCGATTACTGCCTCCGGGTTCAGCT
>CADAQS010000081.1 GCA_902790115.1 uncultured Eubacteriales bacterium
CCGCGCTGCTGCTTGCCTGCGCCGATCAGGATGCGTCCGACGCCGCAGCGGCAGCCGGCGCGCCGACGTCCGCCCCGACGATTGCTCCGACGCCCGTGCCGACGGAGAATCCGACGCCGGCGCCGACCGCAACGCCCGCACCGACGGAAGTGCCGACGCCAGAGCCCACCGAAACGCCAAAGCCAACGGCAACGCCGGCGCCCACGCCGTTTACGCTTTTGTGGGTCAGCGATACGCAGATTTACAGCTATCTCAAGCCGCAGGCGCTCGAGGCGATGGTTTCGTACGCGCTCGAGCAGAAGGAAGCGCAGAACATTGCGGCGTTTCTCCAGACCGGCGACATCGTCGAGCGGCACGACATGCCGCAGCTTTGGAAGAACATTGAACGCGAACTTGAGCCGCTGCGCGGAAACATTCCGTTCTACTGCGTTGCGGGTAACCACGACGTCGGCGATTACGGAATGCACATCACGGACTATCAGCCGTACAAGGATCACGCGCTGTGCGACGTTTCGGATCCGGAGCGGATGTTCCGGAACGGAGAGTGCTGGTATGAGCGGCGCGAGGATCTCGGTCTGCTGTTCGTCGGCGTCGGCTGGCGGATCGAGGACGATCCGAGCACCAAATATCTTGATTGGCTGCATGAGGTGATGGCGCGCAACACGGATCTGCCGGCGGTGCTGCTCGTGCACAGCTACCTGTACAACGACGGCAACCTCAACGACAACGGGCGGCTGCTCGAAAAGGAGATCGTCTCCCGGTATGACAACATCCGGCTGGTGCTCTGCGGACACCACGACGGCGCGCGGCACCGGACCGACGTGTACGGGGAGAATCACAGCGTTTCCGCGCTGATGTTCAACTATCAGGACGACACGAAGCGCACCTCGCTCGGCTATTGCGCGATCCTGCGGTTCGATCCGGTCACGCGCAGCGTTTCGGTGACCTCGTATTCGCCGTACAACGACGATTACAACTATTACGAGGACGAATCACGCGAGACATTCACGCTCGAAAACGCGTTCTGACGGCGGTTTCTCCGCTTGACAACCGCCCGTTTTCGGGCGTATGATTTGAGAAAAAGGAGGGCAGGCATACGGCGAATCTGGCAACGGCGGTCTCTTCCCTGGTGGAGAACAAAAAATATGCGACGCTCCGCGACATTCTGAGCACGATGAACGCGGCGGACATTGCGCAGCTGTTCGACGATCTGGAACAGCCGATGCTTCCGCTGCTGTTCCGTCTGCTGCCCAAAGAGCTGGCGGCAGAGACGTTCGTCGAGATGGAGACCGATCAGCAGCAGCAGCTGATCCGCGGCCTGTCCGACAGCGAGCTCAAGGAGGTTGTGGATGAGCTGTACATCGACGACGCGGTCGATATCGTCGAGGAGATGCCCGCGAACGTCGTCAAGCGCATCCTGGCGCAGGCCGATCCCGACACGCGCAAGATGATCAACGAGCTGCTGCAGTATCCCGAGGATTCGGCGGGCAGCATCATGACCGTCGAGTTCGTCGAGCTGCGGCCGCATCTGACCGTCGAGGACGCGATCAAGGCGATTCGCCGCACCGGCGTCGACAAGGAGACGATCAACGTCTGCTACGTTACGCGCGCCGACCGGACGCTGCTCGGCTATATTTCGATCCGAAAGCTGATCCTTGCGCAGCCGGATACGCTGATCGGCGATCTGGCCGACACGAACGTGCTGTACTGCTCGACGATGGACGATCAGGAGACCGTTGCGCAGATGCTCCATAAGTACGACCTGATCGCGCTGCCGGTCGTCGACGGCGAGAAGCGACTCGTCGGTATCGTCACGATCGACGACGCAATCGACGTTCTGCAGGATGAGGTCACGGAGGATATCGAAAAGATGGCCGCTATGACGCCGTCCGACAAGCCGTACCTTCGAACGAGCAATCTGTCGCTGTTTCTGCACCGGATCCCGTGGCTCGTCGCGCTGATGCTTGCCGCGACGTTCACCGAGCTGATCATCAACTATTACACGAGCCGACTGGATATGTTTGGCGAGATCGCCGGCGCGATGCTGATCGCGTGCATTCCGATGCTGATGGGCACGGGCGGCAACTCCGGCAGTCAGGCGTCGGTTACGGTGATCCGCGGACTCAGCCTGAACGAGATCGAGTTTTCCGATACGCTCGCCGTGATCTGGAAGGAGTTCCGCGTTTCGCTGCTGTGCGGCGCGGCGCTTTCGGTCATCAACTTCGGCAAGATGCTGCTGATGAACGTGCTGGTGTATCACCGTACCGGCGCGGCGTTCCATGCGTACCTGCTCGCCTCGATTTCGATCTGCGTCGCGATCCTCGCGACCGTGTTCGTCGCAAAGCTGATCGGCTGCACGCTGCCGATCGCGGCGAAAAAAATCGGCTTCGATCCGGCGGTCATGGCCGGTCCGTTCATCACGACGATCGTTGACGTGACAACGCTTCTGCTGCTGTTCGGTATTGCAAAGGCGATCCTGCTGCCGTTCTCGGCATGACGGATTGGAATGCTTTCGGCTGTTCCTTCGGGGGACAGCCGTTTTTTGATAATTTGTTCATAGTACGGACGCAAAACGGACAAGAAGATGTTGTTTAATAAAGACGAAAACCGGCCAGAATAATGCAGAACGGAGACGAACCATGACGGATGTGATCATCGAATACAACGAGAACGGCGTACAGGTCTTTGCCGAGGATTATCCCGGCGCGTATGCGCGCGGCGAAACGAAAGAGGAAGCGCTTCAAAAGCTGCCGCACGCGCTCGCGGATTACCGCGCATGGTCAGGGCAGGGCACAACCGAACCGGCCGTCCCGTTCCGGATTCTGGAGGAGGTCAAAAGCACCGCCTTTGTCGAGGAAGGCGATACGAATATCCTGTTTGCATCGGAGCGTCTGCCGATGGACATGACCGAATACACGCAGAAAAAGGCGCTCTGCATCCGTTCCGCGCGCGACCTCGCCGCATTGTTTGCGTCCGTTCCGCAGAAGGACCGCGCGCTCGTAAAGTCGCGCAAGACCTTTTACGGCAGAATCCCGCAGACCTCGCGGGAGATGTACCGCCATGTCGATGAGATGGTGCGGCGCTATGCCGAAAGCGCCGGAATCGTATTCGAACCGGGAGCGGATCTGGTCGAGAGCCGGATGAGACTGTTTGCCGCGCTCGAAGCCGGACCGCATTTTCTCGAAGCACATGTCCGGACCGCGCCGGACGGGGAGCTTTGGACCAACAAGAAGCTGCTGCGCCGCATCCTCTGGCACGACCGCATCCACGCGCATGCGATGTACCGGAAGGCGATCACGTTCTGGCAGAAGGAGCGGATCGAAAACCCGTTCCGCTTCACCGGAAAATAAAGCCGAATCTGTTGCTTCGCGCCGGATTGTCCGGCGTTTTTTGTCGGACCGGATTGATAAATGTCGGAAGATGCGTTATACTATGCGCATGAAAAAGATAGGATTACTCTGTATCTGCGGCATTTTGCTGCTGGCATGTGCGGTCGCGCCGAAAGCCGCGTCCTCGGCCGCGCCGGTTTTGACCGAAGCGCCGACTGTGAAACCGACTGCCGTGCCGACGCCGGAACCAACCGAAGAGCCGACGCCGGAACCAACCGAAGAGCCGACGCCGGAACCGACCGAAACGCCGACGCCGGAACCGACCGAGACGCCGACGCCGGAACCGACCGAAGCGCCGACGCCGGATCCGAACCGCAAAATGGTCGCGCTGACCTTTGACGACGGCCCGAACGGCACTTACACGCCGCAGTTTCTGGACCTGCTCGAGCGGCACGGCGTCCGCGCGACGTTTTTTGTGCACGGCACGGCGACCACCGAGAAGACTGCGCCGCTGCTGCAGCGGATGGTTGAAAACGCCAAGCGGATCGAGCGGACGCGGCAGAAGATCTCGGACAGTATCGAGGGAGGCTATGAAACGCATCTGATGCGGCCGCCGGGAGGCGCGCAGAACGGCACCGTGCGTAGCGGCGCGAAGGATGCCGAAACCGCGGTGATCCTGTGGTCGGTCGATACGGTGGACTGGAAGACGCGGAACAAAAAGGAGATCCTCAAGATCTGCCGCAGCAAGATTCAAAACGGCTCGATCATCCTGTGCCATGACCGGATTGACGCGACACTGAAAGCCGTGGACGAGCTGATCCCGTGGCTGAAAGAGCAGGGGTACGACCTCGTGACGGTCACGGAACTGCTGAACAGCAGCGGATCGCCTATCGAATACGGCACGGCCTACCGCTGTAAAACCATAGAACCCTGACCTCGGACGGCTGCAAAAGGCAGCCGTCGATCTTTTTCGGCAGAGCATGGCGGAGGGCGTTGAATTTTGCCGGAAGGCGTGGTATGATGTCGGTATGAAAAAGATGCTATCCCTTTTGATGAGTCTGCTGCTTCTTTTCGGCTGCGCGCCGATCGGAACCGCACCAGAACCGTCTGCGGCAGATGCCCCGGACGAAGCGCCGAAAACGGTGGCTTTGGAGCCTTCCGTGTCGGCGGAAGCATTCGAAATTGCCGTATCGGAGGAGCCGGCAGCGCCCGCTGCGACCGGAATCCCGGTTCCGACCGAGGCGCCGACCGCAACGCCCGAGCCGACAATCGCGCCGACCGCGACGCCCGAGCCGACCGCGACGCCGGACCCGAACCGCAAGATGGTTGCGCTGACGTTTGACGACGGTCCGAATTTCCATTACACGACGTACTTTCTTGACGTGATCGAAAAGTACGACGTGCGCGTGACGTTTTTCCTGCTCGGTTCGGCGATCAACGACGAGACCGGCGTGCTGCTGCAGCGCATGGTCGATCAGGGCTGCGAGCTCGGCGTGCACGGCCTGAACCACGACCGCATGGTGTATTTCAATTCGCACAAGAACTACGTTCGGCTCAATGCGACCAAGAAGGAGATTTCCGGCTGGATCGAGGGCGGATACGAATCGCATCTGATGCGTCCGCCGGGAGGCATGCAGAACGAGGACGTCCGCAGCGGCGCCCGGCAGGCGGAGATGGCGGTAGTCAAATGGTCGGTCGACTCGGCCGACTGGAAGACGCGCAACAAGACCGAGATCCTCAAGGTTTGCTACGAGAAAATTCAGGACGGTTCGATCGTCCTGTTCCACGACCGGCTGCAGTCCACGCTCGACGCGATCGACGAGCTGATTCCGTGGCTGCTCGAGCAAGGGTACGAGCTTGTGACCGTCAGCGAACTGCTGGAAAGCACCGGCAACCCGATCCGATACGGAAAACTCTATTACAGCAGAAAAGACGCAGAGTGACAAAAATCCGAAAGCCCGCCGAAGCGCGGGCTTTTGTATGTTTTTCCCAAATTCGGGCATACTGACGGCATGCTGAATCTGTTTTTGCGAACAATCTTTTTGTATTTGTTTCTGCTGTTCATTCTGCGGCTGACCGGCAAGCGTCAGGTCGCCGATCTCGAGCCGTTCGATCTGATCGTGACGCTTGTGATCGCGGACGTCGGCAGCAACGCGATCAGCGACACGAACATCCCGCTGCTGTACAGCATCGTCCCGATTATCGGGCTGTATCTTGTCCAGCAGCTGATTGCGCGGCTGTGTCTGAAATCGGCGGCGATCCGGCATTTCATCTGCGGAACGCCGCAGGCGCTGATCAAGGGCGGCGTGCTGCAAAAGCCGGTGATGCGGCGGACCAATTACACGATCCGCGACACGGTGGAGCACCTGCGGCAAAAGGACGTTTTCGATTTCGGCGAGGTCGAAAACGCGATTCTCGAGACGAACGGGAGCCTCAGCGTACAGAAAAAGCCTGCGTTTGATGCGCCGACAAAGCAGGATCTGAACATTAAGACCAAACCCGAATCGCTGCCGCATATTATCCTGGCCGAAGGACAGTACGACGAGGAGGCACTGCGCGCATCGGGATTCGACCGCACGACGGTGGACCGGCTGCTCCAAAAACGGCAGCTTACGAAACAGGATGTGTTCTGGGTGCAGGTATCGTCCGATGGGTCGCTGCTGCTGCAGACAGATGACGCGCACGGGCAAAAGCTTTTGCGGATCGACGCAGAAGGGAGGAAGGCATGAGCTTTATCCGGTTCCGGACGGTCAGCACGATCCTGCTGACACTGCTGCTTCTAGCGCTTTTCTGGTTTCCGCAGCGGATGCTGAACCGCTGCACGGCGGATTGGGAGGAAAAGATCGCTTCCACCTCGGACGCGCTGCTTTCCGGACGGTTTTCCGATGCACAGCAATTCTGCGGGGAACTGCAGGAAGATTTTCAGCGGAACAAAGAAGCGCTGGAACGGTTTTTGAACCACGATGCGGTCGACTCTGTCGCGACGGCGCTCGGGGAAGCGGAGATTCTGATTCGCGCAGAAGATGCGCCGGGCGCGCTTTCGGCGCTTGCCGCAGCGCGCGGCGCGATGGAGCATCTGCTCTGCATTGAACGGTTTACCTGGAATGCGCTCCTGTAAGGGGCGCTTTTTTGTGAAATCCACGTATATTTGATTCGGAACGGTTGCGAAATATGCAAATAGTGGGTATAATGACCGAGATTGATCCACATCGGTTGAGACAAACGGAGGGGGAAAACAATGCTGAAAGTTTCCAATCGGGATAAAATCAAGCGCATGACGGAGCTTGCGGTTCTGATCGCGCTCGAAATCATCATCGCGTTTACACCGCTCGGCACGATTCAGATCGGCACGATCGCGGCAACGCTCGGTCACATTCCGGTCATCATCGCGGCGGTCGTGCTCGGCACGGCAGAGGGCACGTTCATGGGATTTGTGTTCGGCCTTCTGAGCTTCCTCTACTGGACGTTCGTGCAGCCGGCGAACCCGACCGCGTTCATGTTTACGCCGTTCTGTCAGCTTGGCGAGATCCGCGGCAGCGCATGGAGCCTTCTGATCTGCTTCGTGCCGCGCATGCTGGTCGGCTTTACTGCGGGCGAAGTATGCAAGCTCGTCAAGCGGACGACGGGCAAGGACGGATTGGCGTACGGTCTTGCCGGTGCGGCGGGCAGCGCGGTCACGACGATTCTCGTATTGGGCCTGACCTATCTGCTGATCGGCCGGCAGTATGTTTCCGCCGTGTTCATGGGCGGAACCGCACCGGAAAATGCGATGGGCTGGCTGCTTGCGGCGATCGGCGGCGTCGTGCTGACCAACGGCATCCCCGAACTGATCGTCGGCGCGATCGTGGCGGTGGCGGTCGGCTATGCGCTGGTGCCGCGGCGGCGTGTGCTCGGCATCGACATCGGTTCGTCCGCGACCAAGATCGCTCTGCTGCGCGGTGAGCGCGTCGAGTGGACCAAACGCATCCCGAACGGAACCGATCTCGAACAGGCGATCTCGGAGCTGTCCTTAAATCGCGTGAAAAAGATCTGCGTGACCGGCGTCGGCGCGTCGTACATCACCGGCAATCTCTGCGGGATTCCGACCGAGCGCGTCGAGGAGTTCCGCGCGCTGGGCAAGGGCGCGGCGCTTGTCTCGCAAAAGCGCAACCTGATCGTATGCAGCGTCGGAACCGGCACGTCGTTCGTGCGCGTGATGCCGCTGCGGATCTTCCACATCGGCGGAACCGGCGTCGGCGGCGGCATGCTTGCCGGGCTGTCCGAAAAGCTGTTCGGGCATTTTGACATCAAAGAGCTGTCGGAGCTCGCCAAATCCGGCGACCTGAACGGCGTCGATCTGACGCTCGCCGACGTGTGCGAGGGCACGATTTCGAACCTGAACCCCGATACGACCGTTGCCAACCTTGCCAAGGCGGGCACGGCTTCCGACGCCGCGCTTGCGCACGGCCTGTACAACGTGATCTTCCAGAGCATCGGCGTCATGGCGGCGTTTGCGGCAAAGCACCACATGGTGCATACGATCTTCGTCTGTGGGTCGATCCTCGAGTACGGCGAGGTCGCCGAGAAGATCCTCGACGGCGTTGCGGCGCTGCATCGTGTGAAGTTCATCTACTCCGAGCAGGCAGCCTATATCACGGCGATCGGCGCAGCGCTTCAGTAAACGAAACAAAAACAGCACCCGGATGCGTTTTGCACGGCGGGTGCTGTTTTTTTATGCAGCGTTTGAAAATCGTCCTGCGCATTATGCGTTCTTCTCGGACGGTTCGGCGGTTTTGTTCAGATAGGTCCGGATCGTTTCCACCATGTTTTGATTGGTGAAGGTTTCTTCAATCTCGCGGATGTCCACGGTCCTGCCGGACAGGATTCCCTGAATCAGCACTTCCGCATACATGACTTCCCGCGTTGTCGGAACTTTCAGATAGGTCAGCAGATCGATGTTCATTTTTTCGTTGATGCCCTCGATCATTCCCGTGAAGAACGTGCAGTCCTCTCCGAACAGTTCCCCGATCTTCTCAATATACTGGAAGCCGGTCGTCACGTCCTCAAGGCGCATCAGCTTGCGCTCGACCGGCGCAAGGCTTCCGCCGTTAAGCAGCTTGTCTGCCGTCGTGTTCAGAATGTCGCACAGGTCCAGCAGAAGACCTGTATCGGGGAGTGCATCGCCGTTTTCCCACTTGGAAACGGCCTGAAACGAAATATTCAGCTTTTCTGCGAGATCCTTCTGCGTCATGCCGGCAGCTTTCCGAAGGTGCTGGATATACTTTCCGATTTTTAGCGTGTCCATATTGGTTTTCTCCTTTTGTGTTCTTCTTCTGCGGTCCGCACCTGCATCATACTGCAAAAAACATGGTTCGTAAATAACGGGAAAATTGAAAATATTCTATTTACAGTTGAATAAAGACTGTATTCCAAAGGCTCTGCATTTTCTACGCGTTTTTTGCAGTCGCTTCGGAATCAAAAACACAGCCGGCGGGACCGGATGTCCTTTCGGCTGTGTCTCGTATGTTCACAAACTGTGACGATCTTTTATTCGGCTTTCTGCTTTTTCTTTGCGGGACGGACTTCGCAGCGCGCCGACATTTCCGCATAGTAGCGGATGCGCGCGGCAAGTTCGGGCGTGAAATCCGATGCTTCGGCCCGGTAGCGCCACCAGCCCGTCGAGGACGGGAAGTTCATGCGCGCCTCGTTGCCGAGGCCGAGGTAATCCTGCATCGGAATGATCGCAAGCTCGGCGACGGAGTTCAGAACCCCGCGGATAAAGCCGAACGGCATACCCTCGCGCTCGCTGAGACCGAGATAGTTGACCGCAAACTCGATGCATTCGGGGCGCGTGTCCTCGACCCAGCCCATGATCGGCGAATTGTCATGCGTGCCGGTATAGGCAACGCAGTGTACCGGATAGTTGTGCGGCAGCTCGCGCGAATCGGTCATCGGATCGAACCCGAACTGCAGAACGCGCATGCCGGGAAGACCCGAATCGCTGAGCAGCTTTTTGACCTCCGGCGTCAAAAACCCGAGATCCTCCGCAATCAGCCGGACCGAAGGACAGTAGGCGCGGATTGCGCGGATCAGATCCATGCCCGGCGAGGGATACCACTGCCCCGGGCGCGCGTCGGTCGAGCCGTAGGGAACGGCCCAAAAGCTCTCGAGCCCGCGGAAATGGTCGATGCGGACGACGTCGAACCGCGCGCCGGTGCGCGCCATGCGGCGGCACCACCAGGCGAATCCGTCGCGGCGATGGACGTCCCAGTCATAGACCGGATTGCCCCAAAGCTGGCCGAGCTCGGTGAAATAATCCGGCGGAACGCCTGCCAGCAGGCGCGGACGGTGCTGCTCGTCGAGGCAGAACAGACCCGGCTGCGACCAAACCTCGACCGAATCGTGCGGCACGTAGATCGGCAGGTCGCCGATGATCTGGATGCCGTTCCTGTTCGCATACGCCTTGACGGCCGAGAACTGCTCGGCAAACGTGTACTGCAAAAAGCACTGGAAGTCGATATCGTGCAAAAGTGTCTGCCGGTAGTAGGCGATCGCCTCCGGCTTGCGCGCAACGATCGCTTCGTCGGGCCATTCGTACCACGGCCGGTTGTCAAACTTCGTTTTCAGCGCGGTGAACAGCGCGTAATCCTCAAGCCAATCCTGTTCGGCTTCCCGATAGGCCGCCATCTTCGAGCGGTCGAACCGCGAAAAGGCCTTCTGCAGAACGGTGTAGCGGTTCTCCCACAGTTTGCCGAAATCGACCTGCTTCGGATCGTCGCCCCAGTTGAGGTCGCATTCGGCCTCGGTCAGAAGTCCCTGCTCGATCAGCAGGTCGAGGTCGATCATATACGGATTGCCCGCAAAGGTCGAGGCGCTCTGGTACGGCGAATCCGAATATCCGGTCGGCGTGACCGGCAGCATCTGCCAGTAAGTCTGACCGCTCTCCTTCAGAAAATCGACGAACGCAAACGCCTCTTTGCCGAGCGTACCGATTCCGTACTTGCCCGGCAGCGAAGTGATGTGCATCAGAATCCCGCAAGAACGTTTCATAAAACTCCCCTTATGGTCTTTGCTTAGCCGCAGAACACAGATCTGCAGTCCGATCCTATTATACAATGAACCGACCGGATTTGACAAGCTGTATTTGCCGAAGACCGGCAAGGTTCCCCCAAAAGCATGTGCTTGCAGGCGGGCGGCAAGTATGGTACGATAGTATCGAAAGGCAGGGAAGCATCATGACACAAGCGGAACGCAGACAGTTTTTGATTCGGGCGCTGCTTTTAGAATCGCCGCGCTGCGGATCGGTGCAGATCCCGTCCGACGCGAACGGGCAGCGGCAGCTTTTGCGCGGCCTGATGAACGTGCGGATGCCGGGTCCGGCGCCGGAGGAGTTCCTTGCGGTGCAGGACGCGTATCTTCGGGAAGAGATCGAACAAAAGGGCGTTACGGATTGGCGTTCGCTGACGCCCGTCGAGCCGGGGATATTTCTTTGGCGCGGCGACATCACGACGCTTCGCTGCGGCGCGATCGTCAATGCGGCAAATTCCGGCATGACCGGCTGCTATGTGCCGTGCCACGCCTGCATTGACAACCCGATGCTGAACTGAATCACACACTTTGTGTAAATATCATACGTAGAGACATACGAACATTACTGGAGTTGGCAGTTTGCCTGCCGAAACCGTCGGTACATGCCAGTCCTGGCGAAAAGCTTCGGTATTACCGGCAGATTAAACAGATCAGTCAGGAAGAGATCAGCAGGATCCTGGGCTGCAAGAATATCTGGTATATCACCAATCTTGAAAAGGGATTCAACCCAATTTACTATGAGGATGCAGTAAAACTTGCCGGGGTTCTGGATATTGATCCGGATGATCTCCTCACAGAATATACAAGATTCTGCAGACCGGGATATGGAGAAAGAATCAAGAGGATCCGGTACGAGTATCGCATGTCTCAGGCAGAATTTGCGAATCTGGTCGAGACAAGAAGAGACAATCTTTCGATCTGGGAAAGCGAACACCAGAATATTCACCCTGAATATGGCCGGTTCCTGCATCTTAAAATGCTTGCGGAACAAAAAGGATTAGACTTTGCCAGGCTGATTCAGGATAGTGAGTACTGCGTGGATGATTACAAGAGATTCATTCAGTCAGATATAGCGAAGAAAATCCGGAACATCCGGGCAGCGTTTGGATGCTTTATGGAAGAGTTCGGGAAAATGATGGGCCTTGATAATGCGGCATCAATTATCTCAGAGTGGGAAGCCGGTAAGGCAAAGCCGACAAGGAAGAATTTCTACAAGCTCCGGGATTTAGCAGTATCTGCCGGCATTGATATGGATAAGCTCAACGAAGATCCTGATTTCTATAAGGATGAATATGCCGAGTTCATTGAGACAGACTGCGGTGATAAAATCAGATATATCCGTCTTCAGTATGGTGTTTTCATGGAACAGTTTGGCGAGATGATCGGAACGTCAGGCAACACCGTAAGCGAATGGGAATCAGGCCACAATATCCCAATGAGAAATTGGTTCTCTGAGATTAAAAGGGCCGCTCAAAATATAGGCATCGACCTGAATGCGATAAACGGTCACCCGGAAATATACAGGGATCCGTTTACGGAGCTGATTCAGAAACAGGATTCTACAGCATGGGTAAGAAGGATCCGTAAACAATGTGGTTTATCCGTCGAGGCCTTTGCCAGGTACCTTGGCGTGAGCAGAAATACTGTATGGCAATGGGAATCCGATCAAGTATTCCGGAAGCCAAGCCGGGAATCCTTCAGTAAAATTGTTGAGATAGGGTCGTTGTAAATTATCTTATCTCTGAAACTGTTGAGCAGTATTATCAGGAAGTTGGCCGTGGCGGTCGAGACGGGCAACCAGCATATGGGTATTT
>CADAQS010000082.1 GCA_902790115.1 uncultured Eubacteriales bacterium
GTTTCGGTAACGAAATCAGATCAAACCGAAGAACCGGCAGGCTTCTTCGATGTCTGCTATGCCATCGCCATCCGACCTCCATTTGCGCCGACCCGATGAGCTTTCGCCGATCTCGATCGTGTTCCAGGGTCCTTCTGGAAGCGAACTGTCCTCGTAAGAGCCGATGACGAATATGTTGCGGAACTTGACGTGCTCTACTTTCGCTATATGTTTTAGGGCGTTGCAGCTCATATCGACATCCAACAGGTAACTGCCATCGGATTGACGACGGTAACGGCAAGCGTCGAATCGGGGCAGTTCCTCGGCGGCTACATCGGTGCATACCGCGTAGAGTTCGTAGACATCTTGGGCGGAGACATCGAAGGTAGCATCTATTGCGGTTTCGAAAGAGGATTTGTCGAGATTGTCTATGAAATCAGAGGTTCGGGTGACCCTTTTGCGACCGGGGGCGGTGGAAGCCGACCAGGGGATTCCGACTTCGTCGCAGAATCCGGTGAACGCTTTTGCAATCTCGGTCGGGATCGGGAACGATCTTACTGCCCGTCCTTGTATGAACACGCCGGATCCGGTGGAATAGATGATGTCGTCGGAACCCAAAACTTCGCTTATCTGCCGTGCGAAATCGAGGTTGCGGTAGGTTTCAAGGACTACCTTGTTCTTTTCCTTCAAAGCACAAACGAGATCGTATGCCCCTTTTACCGGTTCATATCCATCGTCTGTTTTGCTTACCAGCCTATCGGCGTCCAAGCACACCAGTCGGTGTGACCAGAGCCGATCGGGATCGAAACGCCCTGCTCTCCCAATGCCGCAATTTTTCCCTGTGCGCAGATCGCACAATCGGCCGCAAGCGTGTTCAGCCGGCTGCTGTTTGCCTGCAGCAGGTAAACCGACCCGTTTTCCTCCCGAACCGTCACAAGATCGTTCGTATTGCTCTCCTCACTCAGAATCTGCAGAATTGCATCGTTCATCGCAGCAGCTGCTATGGATTCAACGCGCGCCTTGGACAAACCTTCCAAAACAGGTCGCAAAGACCGGTTAACGTAGATAAAAGCCCCGATCAGGAGAAGTACTAACAGCGATATGCTTACAAACGCTTTTTTTCGGAATCGTCTCATGCTTCAGCGTATTCCGTTTCTGTCGAAAAAAGAACAAATCTGTTGAAATTCTTTTGGATTATGTATATACTGTTTTCATTAAAGAGGTGTGAAATGAATCGATCAACATACAAACATATGATCCTGCTCATCTTCGTATTCGGAATTATGTTCCTGCTCGCATGCGGTGGAAAAGCAGCTGAAAACGAACCGGATGCGCCTGTCGAAGAGAACGCTGTGCCCGCGGTTGTTTCCGTAGAAATCACGACGGAACCGTTTGTCACGCCGGCGCCGCTGATTCACGACGAATGGTATGCAGATAGAAACGAAGCGCTTATCAAATACGTTCGTGCGTACGGATCAGCACAAACCGAAAACGATGTTTTAAAACAGGTTTCCGCAATGGCGATCGATCCGGACAAAAAGCGCGTCGCCTTCACATTCGATGACGGACCGCGTGATGAGCTGACCGATGCGGTTTTGGACATCTGTGAGGAATACAACGTCCGGGTAACCTTCTTCATCAAAGGCTCCTATATCGCCGGACATGAAGCACAGTTGAAGCGGATGCTTGGACTCGGCTGTGAAATTGGAAATCACACCTGGGATCATGTGGATATCGAGACGCTTACGCCGGAGGAAATGCGTCAGCAGATCGAATCCGTCAATCAGCAGATCGAATCGCTTTTGGATTATCACATACAGCTTTTCCGTCCTCCTTATATCCGGTACGGAAAGAACGATCCTGCGGTCCGAGACGCTCTGAAGGAGATCATGGAACGAAACGGAATGGCGGTAGTCAACCATACCAGAAGCTCTCATGATACCTATGACAATTATACGGAAGATATGATCTACGAGCGCTGCGTTGCGCCGTATGACGAAGAAAGCGCACACGGTCTGCACAACGCAATCATTCTGTGCCATGACAAAACGATGCGTACCGTCAACGCATTTCGCCGCGCAGTTCCGGAACTGCAGGCACAGGGATTCCAGTTTGTAACGGTGTCCGAGCTGCTGTACTGCTCTGCGGACGGTTTCCATCCTGGTTGGATTTACAGCAAAGCCGACTGATTCTTCTTGTAAACACAAAAATAGCTGTTCCTCGTGAACAGCTATTTTTCAATTATTACGAATTCATTCTGCGAACAAGAGTTTCGTAGGTCTGTTCGAGATCCGCGACCGGCCGCCACGAGCAGCCGAGCATGACGCCCGGACGGTTCGCGCCGTGGAAATCACTTCCGCAGGTGATCATCAGACCGAGCTGATGCGCAAGCGATACGAACATCTCCGTCTGCCTCTGTGACGAGGACGGATAGTACGCCTCGATTCCCAACAGTCCGAGGTCGGTCAGTTCCCGCACAAGTGCATGCGGATTGTCGCGAATATGACAAGGATGCGCTAAAATCGGAAGGCCGTCGGCGATATGAATCATGTCGATGACCTGCTTCGGCGAAAAACGCTTTTCCGTATAATGTCCGATCTGACCCGGCCGCAGAAATTTTGCAAACGCATCTTTCACATCTGCCGCAACGCCGAGTCCGACCAAAGCCTGCGCGATATGCAGCTTTGTCGTGCGCGTAGCCGGTCGGTTAATGCGCTCCTCCACATCATAGCCGGCATCTTTCAGTTTTGCGTAGATGATGTGATTGCGCTTTTCCCGCCGCTCCCGCGCAATCTCAAGGCATTTCAAAAGCGTCGGATTGTTCGGGTCGATGTCCAGACCGATGATATGCAGTTCATGTCGCCACTCGTTGTCCATCTCGACCGCAGGAAGCACCGGAAGACCGATCCGGTTTCCCGCTTCCACAGCCTCCGCTACGCCGCCGATATTGTCATGATCCGTCAGCGCAAGTAGGCGCACGCCTGCCGCTGCCGCCGTCTCTACGACTTCCGTCGGCGTATAGGTGCCGTCAGACACCAGACTATGGGAATGCAGGTCGAATCTGTTCTCTTCCATGAATGCTCTCTTTATTCTTCCGCTGCCGCCGGTTCGGCAGGTTCTGCTTCTTCCGGCACGGAAGTCTTTCCCTCCATGACCGAATCGGCGTCTGCGCCGCGATAGACCGCTTCGAACTGTTCGCCGCTGACGCGCTCATACTTGATCAGCATCTCGGAAACGGCAATCAGGCGATCCTTATGTGCTGAGATAATAGCTTCTGCACGCTCAAACTGTTCCTCAAGGATCCGGCGAATTTCCACGTCGATCTTTGCGGAAAGCGCTTCGGAATAGTTCTTACTGTGTCCCCAATCCTTTGCAATGAAGACTTCCGTATCACCGCCGACAAAGACCGGGCCTACCGCATCGGACATGCCGTATTCTTCAACCATCTTGCGGGCAGTCTCACTCGCCTGCTTGAGGTCCTGAATCGCGCCGGTGCTGACGTCTGTGAAGGCGACTTTCTCGGCAACACGGCCGCCCATCGTCATGCAGATCTGATCGAGCAGATGTGATTTCAGCGTATGATGCAGATCCTCCTTCGGAAGCGTCATCGTGTAGCCGGCCGCCCAACCGCGGGAAATGATGGATACTTCGTGCAGATTGTCACAGTTCTCAAGTTCGATCGCGAGGATCGCATGACCGCTCTCATGATAAGCGGTGATCCTGTTGTCCTCTGCGGTGACAACGCGGCTCTTCTTTTCGGGACCCATCTGAACGCGAGTAACGGCTTCTTCCAGATCCTGCTGCTCGATCCATTTCCGGTTCGCACGCGTTGCAAGAATCGCAGCCTCATTCAGTACGTTTTCAAGATCCGCGCCGGTGAAATACGGCGTGCGTCTTGCAAGTGTCTTCAGATCGATATCGGGTGCAAACTTCTTATTGCGGGCATGAACACGGAGAATGTCTTCCCGGCCTTTCACATCCGGATAACCGACCGTGATCCGGCGGTCAAACCGACCCGGACGCAGAAGCGCCGGATCGAGAATATCCGCACGGTTCGTCGCAGCAATGACGATAATGCCTTCGTTCGGTGCGAAGCCGTCCATTTCGACCAGCAGCTGATTCAGCGTTTGTTCGCGCTCATCATGACCGCCGCCGAGACCTGCGCCGCGCTGACGTCCGACCGCATCGATCTCATCGATGAACACAACGGCCGGCGAAGACTTCTTGGCCGTATTAAACAGATCACGAACGCGAGATGCACCGACGCCGACAAACATCTCGACAAAATCCGAACCGGAAATCGAGAAGAACGGAACCTTTGCTTCGCCCGCGACAGCCTTTGCCATCAAAGTTTTACCGGTGCCCGGAGGGCCGACAAGCAGCACGCCTTTCGGAATTCTCGCTCCCATCTCGCTGAACCGCTTCGGCGCACGCATAAACTCGACGATTTCCTGCAGTTCCTCTTTTTCCTCCACAAGGCCGGCAACGTCGTTAAACGTCACGACGTCCGTCGTCGAATCCAACGTTCGGGCATTTGCCTTGGAGAAGTTCATCATCTGCTGGCCGCCGCCCTGCTGCCGCATAAAGAAGAACACAAGGAATCCGATCAGAAGGAATTCGATCAGATACGGCAGAAGCACCAGAAACATAGGCGTTCCTTCCGGCAGCGCGCTGCGCATAACGAATCCGTAATCGGTCGGAAGAACCGTTTCCTTATCCTTCGAAGAAGCAAGCGAAACAAGCGTTTTCATGTTTTCATGGAACGCTTCATTGCTGAGATACATCACAAAGTCCGCCTTATCGGGAAGATCGGTCGCTTCGGTTTCGCTGGACCGATACAGTCCGTAGAATGTGCCGTTACCTAACACCTCATAGACGGCTTTGATGTTATCCTTTTTATAAGACTCCGAAAACTCGTCGAAGTTGATCTGCTTCGGCTGCGACGGCGAACAACCGTTCGTCACCATGAAGACCAACATACCGATGATCATCACCCATATCAGGATCGTTACAATCCCTCTTGTTTTGATGGGTCTGTTGTTATTGTTGTTTTGCTCCAAGTTGATTCCTCCGGCCCGACTGCTTCGGGCACTTTGCTGTTAATTTGAGTAAACTTCCGGTTTCAATACGCCGATATACGGCAGGTTGCGATATTTTCCTGCATAATCCAATCCGAATCCGACCACAAACTCGTTCGGAACGACAAAGCCGGTATAATCCGGCGTGATTTCGACTTCCCGGCGGGACGGTTTATCCAACAGGCACGCAACCTTGACCGAGTTCGGCTGACGGTCCTTGAGCATCTTGATCAGATAAGTCAGGGTATAGCCGCTGTCCATAATGTCCTCGACAATCAGAACATCCTTTCCGGTGATGCTCGTATCGGTGTCCTTTGTGATCTTGACGATGCCGCTGGTCTTCTGCGCATCGCCGTAACTGGAGATGCCCATGAAATCCATCTTCATATGCACGGAAATGGATCTGCAAAGATCTGCGAAGAAAATGCTGGCACCTTTGAGCACACAGATGACGATCAATTCTTTTCCTTCGTAGTCCGCTGAAATCTGATCGCCCAGTTCCTGAACGCGCTTTGCGATTTCCTCTTCGGAAAGCAGAACCTTTTCAATGTCCTGCGCCATGAATTCCTTGCCCCACATGGTCATAGCTCCTCCTCATAAACGATTCTCAGTATAGTTTTTGTCGAATCGGCGACCTTTACCCGTTCATCAATCGTATAGCCCATCACAGCAACGATGCCGTCTGTATCGCAGACAACCGGAACGCTGCGGTCAAATCGCGGAACCTTCCGGTCCGTGAAAAAATCGCTCAAAAGCTTGGATCCCCGCATTCCGAACGGGCAAAAGCGATCTCCGTCTTTAGGCGTTCGTACCGTCAATTCTCCCCGGATTGCATCAGAATCGAGGAAGACTTCATTTTCTCCGCACGGGAAAACGGCTTTCGGCACGTATTCCGCACGGATAACGCCTCGCCCGGCAGGCACCGTTTTCCCAATCGCCAGCGGGAACTCATAAACGGCATCCGAACCCTTCCGCACGTATAATCGATGCGCGCCGGAATAGGCAATCCATCCGTCTTTCAGATTTCGAACCGTTCCGGTATGCGCCGTTAAAAGCGCATCCAGCGCATAGAGGTCGTTCCGGTCGAAGGAATCATATGGGAGATACCGTTTCAGCACCCGCATGCGGATCGCTTCGGGAAGCGCCGCAAGCTCTTTCCGTTCCGGGACCGATTCAAAAGCAGATTCGGCACATTTCTCCAAATACGAGACATCTTCACGCGCGAACACCGCCGTTCTTCCCAGGGAAGACACGATGCGCGGCTGAAACGACTCGAGAAAAGGAATCAGTTCATGCCGGATGCGGTTCCTCAGGGCGTCATCCTCCGAATTGCTGGAATCCGTACAGAACGGCTGTTTCCGCTCGGACAAAAAGCAGAGAATCTCCTCTTTGGTAACACCGAGCAGCGGTCTTGCGATGCTGTCGTTCCGATACTGCATTCCCGCAATCCCATCGGTTCCGCACCCGCGAAGCAAGTGCATCAGAACCGTTTCCGCCTGATCGTCGGCATGGTGTGCGGTCACGATGCAATCGCATCCGCGATCCTTGCGAATCCGTTCCAAAAACAGGTAGCGTTCTTTGCGCGCGGCTGTTTCCAGAGAAAGTCCGTTCTGCTCGGCATATTCCGGAACATCGGCTTTCCCGACCGTTAACGGAATACCGCGGGAAGCGCAAAAATCGACACAGAAGGCTTCGTCACGATCCGCTTCCTCCCCACGGATTCCGTGGTTCAGATGCGCGGCAAAAACGCCGGCAAGCCTTCCTTCGATGACAAGTCTTTGCAGTTCCAGAAGCAGTGCAACCGAGTCCGGGCCGCCCGAAAACGCCGCAAGCGCACGCACAGAGGGATCAAACCCGCACAATGAGATGGCATCCTCGCGCAATACATACATGTGCGAACAACTCCAACTATAATTAAGTTTATGATACCCTTATTTTCATGTTTTTGCAAGGGTTAAATGCAAACTGATCTTGACAAATATGAAAAACGAGTGTAAAAGAACCGCGAAAAAAACTTCGCGGTTCTATGACTTCTTTCAGGAAACGACGTGAATCGGCGATCCGTTCAAAAATGCCGTCAGATTTGCCACGGAAATGTCGATCAGTTTCTGCCTCGTTTCCAGCGGCGACCAGGCATAATGCGGCGTAATCAGGCAGTTCGGTGCTTTGAGCAGCGGATTGTTTTTCGAGATCGGCTCGGTCGATACAACGTCCACCGCGCAGGCCGAAAGCTTTCCGGATTCCAGTGCTGCGGCGACGTCCTGCTCGTTGAGAAGGCTTCCGCGGGCGGTGTTGATCAGAATCGCGCCGTCCTTCATCTTCTCAATCGTTTTTTGATGGATCATTCCGATCGTGTCGCCGTTTGCAGGACAATGCAGGGAGATGACATCCGACTCGGACAACAGCGTATCGAGCGAAACCTGCTCTCCGATAAAGTCCGGCCGGTTGGAACGATTGTACCCGATCACGCGCATGCCGAGCGCCTGTGCAATCGTCCCAACACGCTTTCCGATTCTGCCGAGCCCGATGATGCCCATGGTTTTTCCGGTCAGAAGAACAGGCGCGCGATCCCAGTAGCAAAAGTCCGGCGATGCGCTCCATGCCCCCTGATGGACAAGCTGATCCAAGTGTGCCGCCCGCTGCGTTACGTCCAGCAAAAGTGCAATCGTCAGCTGCGCCACCGCATCAGTGCTGTATGCCGGAACGTTGCAGACTGTGATGTTCCGTTCCCGCGCCGCCGCAAGATCAACGATCTCATAGCCGGTCGCAAGCACGCCGACGAACTTCAGCTGGCGGGCGGACTGCAGCAGTTCCCGCGTCAGACGAACCTTGTTCGTAAACACCGCATCCGCGCCGCGCAGTCGCTGTGCGACCATTGACGGATGCGTCCGGTCATATACGGAAAGCGTCCCGAGTTTCTTAAAAGGCGACCAGTCGAGATCGCCCGGGTTCACGCCGAATCCGTCTAAAATGACAATCTGCATATACATTCCCTCCCTGTCTCCGCTTGCATTATACGCTTATTGGAAAACACATGCAAGGAAACAAATCATTAACGGACCTGACCGATTCGAAAGATCGGATTTATGCAGAACAATTTACAGATTTCACACATCCTGAAACCGGAAACTGCTTGACAAAAGATGTGATTCGCAAGATAATAAATTGATATTATTGGGAGGATTTCGAAATGGCAAGAGAATATACGATGGACAAGATCGTTGCGCTTTGCAAGAACCGCGGATTCATTTTTGCGGGGAGCGAAATATACGGCGGACTCAGCA
>CADAQS010000083.1 GCA_902790115.1 uncultured Eubacteriales bacterium
ATGCGTATTCTGTCAGAACATCGTTCTGCAGGACGGAACGCTCGGTGAACCGTTCTCGCTTGAACGACTTTCCGAAACGATGCTGAAGCTGCAGGCACTCGGCGCGCACAACATCAATCTCGTGACGCCGACGCCGCACCGCGAGATCCTTGTTCCCGCATTGGAACGCGCCAGAAAGAACGGACTTACGATTCCCGTCCTTTACAACACCAATTCCTATGAAATGGTCGATACGATCCGATCCTATGACGGACTTGTGGATCTGTATCTGCCGGACCTGAAATGCTGTGACGACCGGATCGCAAAGAAGTTCTCCAAAGCACGAGACTACTTCCCGGTCGCGATGGATGCGATCGCCGAGATGATCCGGCAGACCGGCTTCATGCAGCTCAATGCCGACGGTCTTGCCATGCGCGGAACGCGGATCCGGCATCTGGTGCTTCCCGCCTGTGGGTTCGATACGCGAAACGTTTTAGACGCGATTGCCGAGCGCTTCGGCACCGATTGTCCCCTGTCCCTGATGTCGCAATATACGCCGATCGAGACATGCAAAGAGCCGCCGTTGAACCGGCGGCTTACGAAGCGTGAATATGAACTTGCCGTGGAGCATTGCCTCTCCCTCGGCTTTACGCAGGTATTGATTCAGGAACTGACGAGCGCGCAATCCTTTTACACGCCGCCGTTCTCCGATCACGTGGATCTTTAAAGAACTTCCGTCTCAATATAATACGCAACGCCGTCATCTTTGCAGCTTGGCAGGATCCGGTCAGAGACGGCCTTGACGCCGTCGCCGCCGTTTGCGACACAGCAGCCGACGCCTGCCCATTCGATCATGCTCTGATCCAACGTATTGTCGCCGATCGCTGCAACCTCTTCACGAGAAATACCGAAATGATTCGCGATCCATTTCAACGCGGTCGCCTTGTCAGTCGTCTTGCTTCCGATTTCGAGAAATCCCGGTTTGCTTGTCAGAAGCGTCAGCGACGGCGGAAGCATTTCTCCGACCTTTATCAGCATCTCCGGAACGGTTTTCGGATCGGTATACAGTAAAATCTTCGGCGTGGTCGTCAGATCGCCTTCAAGCAAATCCGGCACGATCCGGTACGGCAGGTGCATGACTTCCGTGTACCGTTCGGTAAACAGATTCCATTCACGGAACAGAACCGTATCGCCCTCATAAATCTGCGCATGCAGACCGTACCGGTCGGCTGCCGCAAATGCCGCGCGGACCTCCGTCTCCGAAAGATAATGCGTATACAGCGGCGCTCCTGTGACGCCGTCCGAAACAAGTGCGCCGCCATAGTTGATGACGGGTTCGTTCAGATGCAGCTGCTCGCGGATCGGTGCCGATCCTGCAAAGCCTCGTCCGGTTGCGATTACGATCTTCACGCCCTTTTCCCGCGCTTTTGCGATCGCTGCGCTGTTGCGCGGCGACACCGGCTGACCGGAAACCACCAAAGTATCATCAATATCCAAAGCAATCAGTCGAATCATGTTCTGTTCCTTTCATGTGCCTGTACGGCGTGCAATAGCAATACCGAGAGAGTGACGGCTCCGACGCCGCCCGGTACCGGTGTATAGGCAGCTGCCATCTCTTCGGCATCCGCGTCATTGACATCCCCGCAAAAACCATCCTCCGTCGCATGGAAACCGACGTCAATCACAGTCTGTCCTTCTTTCAGATACGTGCGATCGACCATCTGCGGCTTTCCGCAGGCGACAAACAGGATCTCAGCCTGCTGCGTTGTTCCGGGAACATCCTTCGTCTGCGTATGACAGACGGTCACGTTCGCACCGGCTTCCCGAAGAAGATTCGCAAGCGGTTTTCCGACGACCGGACTTCTGCCGATGACCACACAGTTTTTGCCCTTCACAGGGATGTCGTACGCTTTCAGAAGATACATGCAGGCTTCCGGCGTGCAAGGCACAAACCGGCTGTTCTCCAACAGCGCGCCGTCAATGTCCTTTTGGGGAGGAATCGCCTGTAAGATTCTTTCCGTCTGCAGTCTTTTGGGAAGCGGTCGAAACAGCAGAATCCCGTCCGTATTCGGATCCTGCCCGGCCTTTGACAGCGCATCAATCAGATCCTGTTCCGCAACATCCTCCGAAAACGCTGTCGCGTCAACCAGGATGCCGAGCTTTTCGCAGCTTCGTAAAATACTGCGCTCGTACTGCAAATCATCGTCGCGCGCTCCGACGCGAAACAGCCCGAGACGAACCTGCTCGTTTTGAGAAGCAAGCTGCTGCAGACGATCCCGTACTTCGTCCTGGATCATCGTTCTGGCCGCTGCACCGCGTAATTCGATCATATCCTGATCCTTCCCCTTTTTTCGATATTAAAAGCATTATACTATACTCCGAAAAAAGACGCAACCAAAAACATCCTCGCCGAGGCGAAGATGTTTTAAACGCTTACGGGTGCTTCCGACGCTTCCGGTAAATGATCAGCACCACGATGATCATCTGGATCGCAAGGAATGCGATGCCGATATCGAGCAGCACAATTCCGAGCGAAGAGTTGCTGCAGGAACTGCAGCCGCCAGTGCCGTCCTGAACCGGTTTTCCGATACGTCCGGTCGGCGACGGCACCGCAGTCGGTATGCTCGTCGGTTCCGGAGTCGGAACAACGGTCGGCGTCGGTGTCGGCGTGAAAGTCGGCGTGGGTGTTGCCGTCGGCCGTAACGTCGGCGTTGCCGTTGGCCGCCGGGTCGGTGAGGGCGTCGGCTTTCTCGTCGGCTTCTCCGTGGGCGTCGACGAAGGCCGCTCCGTCTCCTCCGGGGTCGCGGTCGGATTCGGCGTTGCCGTTGCGGTCGGGTTAGGCGTAGCTGTGTCTGTCGGTTCCGGAGAAGGCGTGTCGGTAGGTTCCGCAGTCGGTTCCGTCGTCGGCGCTTCGGTCGGCTCTGCAGTCGGCGCTTCCGTCGGCTCTGTGGTTGGCGCAGTTGTCGGGGAATCGGTCGGCTCCGAGGTTGGAGCAGTTGTCGGGGAGTCGGTCGGCTCCGTGGTCAGCGCAGTTGTCGGGGACTCGGTCGGCTCCGTGGTCGGCGCTTCAGTCGGTTCTGCTGTTGGCGTTGCCGTCGGCTCGGGAGATTCTGTCGGAACTTCAGGCTCCGGGATTGTTACAGTCGTCAAAACAGCATCGTTTCCGGTATAAGTCGAAACAATCCCGCTGCGGATCAGGCTGTATTGCAGGTCGTGAACGCTGAGTTCGAAGATTCCCGCCTGTTCGGCGCGCAGCAGCACCGTCAACAAATATCCGTCGCCGGATCCGCCGTATGCATTTGCAAAACCGAACCGAACCGTTCCGGCGGTTTCTCCGTTGACCGCCCAGACTGCGTCCCCCGCAACGGACTGTTCGCGCGTCTCTTCGTTCTGAAGCAAAAATCCCTGATACGTAAATGCCTGCGCGTCGTAGCGCAGCTCGCCTTGCAGCGTGTTCAAAAGCGCGCCGTCCGATGCGCCTGTCGTCAGCCGGATCGAAAGATGAACGGTCTCACCGATACTCGTTTCCTGCGGATCTGCGGACAGCATCAAACTGCCCGTTTCCGCCGAAACGGGATGCGGCAGGATCCATACAAGCGTTACCAAAAACGCAAGCAGGGAAAGAATAATCTTCTTCATGAAACGTCCTTTCTTGATCTTCCGGCAAATACTCCTTTTACAGTATAGCTCAAAGCTTCCGATTCGTCAAATGTTGGTTCAAAATGGCTCCGCTTTGATTGATGTTTGCTCTGACAGATACGGTTTTCACTGTATTTTAACTACTTATAAGAAATTTTTCTTGCGTCGCTGGACAAATATGGTATACTTATGGTTCGGAGGTATCAATATGCAGATTTATAATACGATGACCCGTAAAAAGGAACCGTTCGTTCCGATTCGCGAAGGCGAAGTTTCCATGTATGTTTGCGGCCCGACCGTTTACGATTTCATTCATATCGGCAACGCCCGTCCGCTGATCGTATTTGATACGTTCCGCAGATACCTCGAGTATCGCGGCTACAAGGTGACGTATGTACAAAACTTTACCGATATCGACGACAAGCTGATCCGCAGAGCAAATGCCGAGAATACAACCGTGCCCGCGCTTGCGGAGCGGTTCATTTCGGAGTATTATACCGACGCGGACGCGCTCGGCATCGAGCGTTCCACGGTCAATCCGCGCGCGACCGAACATATCGACGATATCATCGAACTCGTGCAGACGCTGATCGATAAGGGACACGCTTATCCTGCCGAGAACGGCGACGTCTATTTTGCCGTGCGCAGCTATCCCGGATACGGCAAGCTCAAAGGGCAGGACATCAACGATATGGAGAACGGCGTCCGCATCGATCCGACCGACGTCAAGCGTGATCCTTTGGATTTCGCACTCTGGAAAGGCGCGAAGCCCGGCGAGCCGAGCTGGCCTTCCCCCTGGGGCGCAGGCCGTCCCGGCTGGCACATTGAGTGCTCGGCCATGAGCATGAAGATCCTCGGCCCGTCCTTCGATATTCACGGCGGCGGTATGGATCTCATCTTCCCGCATCATGAGAACGAGATCGCGCAGAGCGAAGCCGCGACCGGAAAGCCGTTCGCCCGCTACTGGATGCACAACGGCTACATCAACATCGACAATCAGAAGATGTCGAAATCGCTCGGCAACTTCAAAACCGTTCGCGATATTCTGAAGCAGTACGAGCCGGAAGTCGTCCGCATCTTTATGCTCGGCGCCAACTATCGCAATCCGCTGAACTTCTCGGGAGAACTGATGGAGCAAGCCGCGACCTCTCTGAACCGTCTCCGTACTGCCAAAGCACGTCTGAAAGAAACCGTCCGCGACGAATCTGTTGCGATTCCGGATCTTGACCAGGAACTGAACGACTTCCGCAATCGTTTCAACGAAGCAATGGATGACGATCTGAATACAGCCGATGCGCTCGGCGTCCTGTTTGATCTTGCGCGGTTTGTCAACATCTTTGCATCCGAGCCGAAGAGCAGCAAGGATATCGAAGCCGTGCAGAAAGTCTTTGCGGAGCTTTCGGGCGTTCTCGGCATTCTGCAGAAAGAAACCGAATCAGAAATACCCGAAGAAGCGCTGCGGCTTTTGGACGAGCGTCAGGCGGCGCGGAAAGCCAAGGATTGGGCTAAGGCCGATGCGATCCGCAGCACGCTCAAGGAAATGGGCTTTGCGGTCGAGGATTCCGCGCAGGGGCCGAAGCTCAAGAAGTTATAAGGATAGGAGAACGATATGTCTTTTCTGTTTACGTTAGCGTTGCTCGCGATCGCTGTCTACGTTCTGTACAGTGCGATCACGATGAAAGGCCGTCTGTTCGCGACCGAGAACATCATCGAGGAAAAGATCCCGCAGTTCAAAAAATTGCTGCGCGGCATCTACTTCGGTCTCGGCGTTATCATGCTGCTGATGGCGGCAAACTCCGGTTTCCAGAACCTGCTGTACAGCGAAGGCGCTTACCGGTATTCCGAAGATTTCAAAACGTTCTACGCCGATGAAATCACCGAAAGCGGAAAGCTCAAGGGAACCGACTTCACGGTCAACGGCGTGTACAGCGTTTCCGAGATGCGCAACACCCTCGCCTATGTGCAGAACCAGCTGCCGCTTCCCGAGGATAAATCGTTTGAATGGGCGGTTCCCGTGCAGGACGAGGCCGGCCGCGATCTGTATTACGGATACGGCGAGAGCGAACTGAATCAGAACGAAACGTTCGCAAAGCTTCGCGGTACACTCACTTACCGTACCATCCAGATCAGCAACTATGTGTTTATGGGGCTAGCGATCGTGGTGATCGTCGGACTTTTTGTGATGATGAACAAGTTCACCGACAAGGAAAAGGCCGCAAAAGCTCGATCGGTTCAGAGCGGCAACGCCATGCCTTCCTCGGCCTTCGAGTTTGACGAAGAAAAGAAGGATTGACATGTTGCTGAAGCACAATTATCACATGCATACGGCTCGCTGCGGTCATGCGATCGGTACGGACCGGGAATATGTGGAAGCAGCGATTCGCCTCGGAATCGAGACGCTCGGCTTTTCGGATCATACGCCGCAGAACTGGCCTTCCGTCGGCATCCGGATGGAATGCGATCAATTGGAAGAGTATGTCGAATCCGTTCTGCGTCTAAAGGACGAATACCGTTCCGAGATCCGGATCCTGCTCGGTCTCGAAGTCGAGTATTATCGGGAAGACTTTGACGAATGGCAGAAAATGGTGGAACCGTATCCGTTCGATTATTTCCTTCTTGGGCAGCATTATATCGGACGCGAGCGTACCGAACATCGCCGCAGCGACAAGCCGTCCTCGAGTCGGACCGATCTGACGCTGTATGTCGATCAGGTTCTCGAAGCGCTTCGAACCGGGAAATTCCTGTACCTTGCGCACCCGGATCTGCTCCATTATCAAGACCTCAACGATCCGTTCTACGAGTCGGAAATGACCCGGCTTTGTCAGGCGGCTAAGGAGATGAACATCCCGCTTGAAATCAATCTGCTCGGGATCTGGGATCATCGCTGGTATCCGAATCCGAACTTCTGGCAGATTGCCGGAAAGGTCGGAAACGATGTGATCCTCGGCGCGGACGCGCACCAGCCGTATTCACTGTACCGGGAGGACGCGGTCCGGATCGCACTTGACTGGATTCATCAAAACCATCTGCACCGCATAGAAAAGCTGCTTTGAAAACGAACAAAAGCACCGGTTTGAAGCCGGTGCTTTTTCCATTTTAACGATCAATCGCTTTTTGCTTCCAAAAGCAGCTTTTGTGCATGGTTCAGCGCAGCCGTGTCCTCCATCCCGCTTCCCATAATACGGGCAAGCTCCTGTGCACGCTCCGCTTCGGAAAGGCGCCGCGTGCTGCTTCTGGTAGAATACGCATCGGAGACCTTGCTTGCGACATACTGCACATCGGCATGCGCGGCAATCTGCGGCAGATGCGTCACGCAAAGGATCTGATGTCGCTTAGACAATTCACGCATCTTTTTGGCAACCGCATTTGCGACCATGCCGGAAATGCCCGTATCGATCTCGTCGAAGATCAGCGTCCCGATGCGGTCGGCGTCGGAAAGCGCAATTTTCATCGCCAGCATGATACGGGAAATCTCGCCGCCGCTCGCGACTTTGGTCAACGGCTTAACCGGTTCACCGCGGTTTGCGGAGAGCAAAAACTCGACGGCGTCCACGCCGTTTTCCGACAGTTCCGTATAGGGAATCGGCATAAACGAAGTCTCAAACTGCGCGTGCGGCATGCCCATATCCTTCATTTGCCGTACGGCAGCCTCACAGAGCTTTTGCGCCGTTTTCTTACGCCGCGCGGATAACTTTTCGGCTGCCGTATGGAACCGTTGCAAGGCGTCCTGATACGCTGTTTCCTTGGTTTCCAGCTGATTGTCGAAATCGGTCAGAAGATGCAGCTCTTCTGCGATCCGGTCGCGATAGGAAAGGATTTCATCAACCGTAGCGCCGTACTTGCGCTTCAGGTTCTGCAGCATGGCAAGCCGGCTTTCGATCGACTCCAGTTCGTCCGGATCGAACACGAAGTCTTTCTTCGCGTCGCGCAGGGAATATGCGACGTCCTCAAGCGTATAATAGGAATCGTCGGTTCGTTGCGAAAGATCCCGGTACCCTGCATCGTACGGACCGATTTCCTGCAAAGCCTCGCGTGCATCGGAAAGGGATGACAAAACGCCGCCGTCCCCGAACAGTGCATCATAGGCTGTGTTCAACCCGTCCATGATCTGCTCGGCGTTGCGCAAAACGTTCCTGCGCGTCTCCATCTCCTCTTCCTCGCCGCTGACCAAAGCGGCACGGTCGATTTCGTTCTTTTGAAATTGCAGCATATCGATCCGCTGCATGCGCTCGGCGACGCTCGTCTTGAGCAGCGAAAGTTCCTTTTGCAGTCGAAGCGCATCTTCTCTTGCCGCTTCCGTTTCGGCCGCAAGGCCGTCGCTGTCGCCAAAATATGCGTCGATCAGCCGGATATGCGTCGTGTTATCGAGCAAAGACTGGTGTGCATGCTGTCCGTGCAGGTCCACCAAAAGCATCCCGATGTTTTTCAGTTCTGAGGCGCTGACGAGCGTTCCGTTGATCCGGCAGACATTCCGACCCGACAAAGAGAGTTCGCGATAAAGAATCAATTCCTCTCCGTCATCCAGCTCGTGCGCTTTCAGCCAATCCTTTGCCGGAGAATCCGGCTCAAGCAGGAAGGTCGCCTCTACGCTTGCCTTGGATGCGCCGGTGCGGATCGACTCACGGCTTGCTCGATCGCCGAGCACAAAGCTGACCGATTCGATCAGAATCGATTTCGTTACCGCATCATCTTCTGGAACTTCTTGATGACCTCTGCAATGCTCTTCCCGTCGCGGACCGCCACGAAAATCGTGTTGTCACCCGCAATCGATCCGGCGATCTCGTTCCATTTCATCGAATCGATCGCTTCGGCAGCAACCGCCGCGCTGCCCGCCATTGTCTTGATTACGATGATGTTGCCCGCGGAGGTAATGGAAATCACACAGTTGCTGAACAGGTTGATAAACCGCTCCTGCATATCCGACTCTGCGCGCTCGACCGTTGCATATTTGTAACGGCCTTCCCCAGTCAGGACCTTAATCAGCCGAAGCTCTTTGATGTCGCGTGAAACGGTTGCCTGCGTCACATCAAAGCCCTGAGAGGACAGCATCCGCGCAAGTTCTTCCTGGGTCTCAATATTTTCAGAAGCGATGAGTTTTAGAATCATCGCATGTCTTTTGCTCTTCATGGAAAGATACCTCTGGTGGTTCAGCTCAGTTTTTCACGGATCAGGCGGAACGGATTCCGTTCCCCGAATGTCAGAATCGTCGTCGAATACACGGAGCGCGTCACGGTTACGATGTCACCTTTTTTCAGTTTTGCAATCCGATCGCCGTCGGCAGCCGCAAAGCCGTCTTCCGCAAGCCGGATCGAAACGACCGACTCCATGGCCGAAATAATCGGACGGATATGCAGCGTGTGCGGACAGATCGGCGTAATCAGCATTGCTTCCAAACCGTCTGCGACGATCGGGCCGCCCGCAGACAGGGAATAACCGGTCGCACCGGTCGGCGTCGCAACGATGAGTCCGTCACAGAACATATTTCCGGCATGATACTCATCGATCGAAAAGTCCATCTGAACAACACCCGAGAACGAATCCTTATAGACAAGAATGTCGTTGAGGCACTGATAGGACTTGCCGCCATTGATTCTGACATCCAGCATGGAACGCGTCGAAACCTTATAGTCTCCGGTTTTCAGGCGCTCCAGTGCGGCAGGAACGTCCTTCTCCGTGAGTTCCGTTAAAAAACCGACACGGCCGGCATGAACGCCGATCATCGGAATATTACGCACACAGGCGACATGCGCGATCCGGATCAGGCTGCCGTCGCCGCCGATTACGATAATTACATCCGTTTCGTCCGGAACAACAGGATTGTCATCATCATATAAACTATAGGTAAAGCCATGCTGCTCTGCGACTTTGGAAATGCGCGCACGGACCAATGCTGTGTCAGGACGATTCGGGTTTGCCGTCAGTACAAGATGCACGATTTGCTCTCCATATCGATGAATATTGTAAACGCATTATACATTTTATTTTTTAAATATGCAAGACGTTTGTGAATAAACTTTAACAAAAAGCACCCGATTCATGCGCCAAACCGACGACTTTTTGCGCTAAATCGATAAAAATGACGGGCTCTGGGATATTTTTGGGACTATCCTTCTGTATGTATAAAAGGAACTCTATATTCCCCTTCGGACCGGTGATCGGCGAAAAGGAAAGATCCCGCACCGTAAACCCGATCTGATCTGCAAACGCCATAATCTCCGAGCAGACGCGCGCATGCACGGCAGCGTCGCGGATCACGCCGTTCTTCCCGACTTCCCTGCGTCCGGCTTCAAACTGCGGCTTGATCAGCGCAACAACCTCGCCGCCCTCGGGCAAACAGGAAAACAGCGGCGGCAAAATCAACCGGAGCGAAATGAAAGAGACGTCAATCGATGCAAACGAAATAGGCGTCCGGAACCAGTCAGGCTGCATGTTGCGCGCGTTGGTACGCTCCATGACCGTAACCCGCTCGTCGTTTCGAAGCGACCAGTCAAGCTGTCCATAGCCGACGTCGATCGCATAGACGTGCCGTGCGCCGTTTTGCAGCATCACATCCGTAAAACCGCCGGTCGAAGCGCCGATATCCGCGCAAACGCGATCCCGAAGATCGATCGGAAAGACCTTGACCGCTTTATCGAGTTTCAGACCGCCGCGGCTGACGAATGGAATTGCATCGCCGACGACCGTAATCTCGCTCTCCTCTGCGATCTCCTGTCCGGCTTTATCGGCACGCGCGCCATTCACGCGAACCTCCCCCGCCATGATCTGTGCTCGCGCTTTTTCACGGCTTGGCGCAAGTCCGCGCTTAACCATTTCCACATCCAATCGAACCTTTGTCACGTCGTTTCCATCTCCTTGAGAATTCTGGTGATGTTTTCCGCATTCAGTCCGTACCGGTCGCGCTGCTGCGGAACGGATCCCTGTGCAATCGGCTGATCCGGTATCGCAACGGATCGAACCGCGCAGACGTTGCAGCGCAGCGCAATCTGCGGCGCGATCGCAGCAACGTTTTCCTCAATCACGAGCAGTTTTGTACGCTCACGGGAGAACCGTTCGAGCAGTTCTTCGTCCATCGGTTTGAAAAAGCGTATGTGAACGAGTCCTGCGCCGTTCTTTTCCGCAACACTTTTTGCGAGCGGCAGCATTGTTCCTGTTGCAAGAATCGTCACCGGACGAACCGGCAGAACGATCTGCCACTTTCCGAACGCGATCGGCTCGCTGACCGGTTCCTCGGGCAAAGACCCGCGGTTATAACGGATCGCTGCCGGCTCGTTTCTCTGCAGGGCAATTGCAAGCATGCCTCGCAGTTCATCCATCGTAGCGGGTGAATAGATCGCAAGGTTCGGGATCGTCATCAGAAATGCCGGATCGTAGACACCCTGATGAGTTTCTCCGTCCGCGCCGACGAGTCCCGCGCGATCCACGCCGATCACAACCGGCAGATTCTGCAAACAAACGTCGTGCAGCAACTGATCATATCCGCGCTGCAAAAACGAGGAATAGATCGCTGCAACGGGACGCATCCCGCCTGCTGCAAGTGCA
>CADAQS010000084.1 GCA_902790115.1 uncultured Eubacteriales bacterium
GTCAAGAACGAGAACTACTGGAACGCTGCAAATGAACCGGCAACCTTCGACACGATCACGCTGAAGATCATTGCTGACAACATGTCGGCGCAGGCTGCTCTGCTCAGCAACGAAATCGACTTCTACCTCGGCGCTGACTCCCAGACAATGTCCACGCTGAAGGCACAGGGCTACAATCTGTATCAGAACAAGATGTGGTACAGAATTTACTTCCTGATCTTCGGCAGCGCAGTGGAAGGTTCCCCGCTTGCGGATGTCCGCGTCCGTAAAGCGATCGCTTACGCAATCGACTCTGAGTCGATGTCCAAGAACCTCGACTTCGGTATGTCGTTCGTTTCGAACCAGTATGCAGTAGAAGGCACGCCGTTCTACAACAGCAACGTTGTCGGTTATGAGTACAACCCTGAAAAGGCAAAGCAGCTTCTTGCAGAAGCAGGCTATCCGGATGGCTTCAGCACGAAGATCTCCGTCGGTGTTGACCAGAAACTCGATCGCTACATGGTCGCTCTGCAGGGCTACCTGGAAGCTGTCGGTATCAAAGTCGACCTCGACTATCAGGAGACCGCTATCTGGACGTCCAAGGGCATCTACGAGACCGATGAAGGCATGATCCTCGCAGGTCACGGCTTCGGTGCGAACCTTGTGAACCAGGCTGTCAACAACTTCTCGAAACGCGCAGTCGCCGGCGTCGGCATGCTGAAGAACAGCAAGCTCCATCCCGATGACCTCGACGCAGTCCTGATGGCTGCTCTGAGCGCATCGGATGAGTCCGTCATGCTCGACAACATGCATGAAGCAGAGCGTCTGATCATCGACGAATACTGCCTCGGCTATCCGGTCGTTATGGCATACGGCGCAGAGATCACCACGCAGCCCAACATCGTTGACAACGGCTTCTATGCTGATTACAACGAGATGATGACCTGGACGAACCTCTACCGCGTGAACAAATAATCAAGTGCGAAGCATTGTGATGTAATGTGATTCGCGGGGAGCTCTCCGAGAATCGGAGAGCTCCCTTTTTATACCTGCAAAGAAATGGTACCCCATAAGGAGATATAATATGGGATCTTATCTGAAATTCATAGGAAAAAAACTATTATTAGCTTTTTTGACGGTCTTTGCAATTTCCGTCTTTGCGTTTTTGATCGTGCATCTGCTGCCGGGCGATCCGGTCAGAGTTATGCTCGGCGCAGAGGCGGACGAAGCGGCGGTGCAGGCGATGCGGATTCAGCTGCACATGGATCAGCCGCTCGTTAAGCAATACGTTATCTGGATCGGCAACATCCTCAAGGGCGATTTCGGAAAGTCTCTGGTACTGAATCTCAGCATCCGGAATCTGATCGCCGAGCGTCTGCCGGTCACTTTGTCGCTCACGGTGCCTGCGATGGTGATTTCGATCATCTTCGGCATCTTAATCGGCATCGTCTGTGCGACTCATCGCGGATCGTTTATCGATCAGCTCCTTACGGTTTTGATGACTACGATGAATGGCGTTCCGATTTTCTGGATCGGCATCATGTTAATGTATCTGTTCGGCGTCAACCTCAAGTGGCTGCCGCTGATGGGCTATGTCAGCCCGAAAACGGACTTTTTGGATTATGTTAAGCACGCGACGCTTCCCGTGTTCATCATGTGCTTCGGCCCGATGTCTTCGATCGCACGTCAGGTCCGCACGAACATGCTGGACGTCATCAATCAGGACTATATTCGTACCGCAACGGCATACGGCCTGACGACTTCGAAGATTCGCTATAAATACGCGCTGAAAAACGTTTTGATCCCCGTGATCACGCTGATTGCGCTGCAAATCCGTTCCATTGTCGGCGGCTCGCTGCTGGCGGAACAGGTCTTTTCCATCGCGGGCATCAGCCGCCTGATCACGATGTCGGTCATGAACAATGACTTCCTGACGGTACAGGCGCTGGTACTGGTCATTTCCGCATTCGTTGTGGCGGCGAATCTGCTTCTGGATATTGCTTACGGATTCGTAGATCCTCGCATCCGGATTACGGGAGGGAAATGAATATGACAAAGAGATCCATCAAGATTCAGAGTTTCCTCAAAACGTTCTACGGACGCGGCTTTATCGTTTATGCGGCGACGCTCGTCGCACTCGTGTTTATCGTCTTCGCGATCTTTGCCGGCGTGATCACGCCGTACGATCCGAATGAGATCAACCTTGCACAGTCGCTTGCACTGCCGGACGGCTCGCACATCTTCGGCTGCGATCTGCACGGCAGAGACGTGTTTACCCGCATCCTGTACGGCGCACGCATTTCGATGCTGATCAGCGTCTTTTCCTGCGTCGTCGGCGCAGTCATCGGCATGGTGCTCGGCCTGATCGCAGGTTATCTCGAGGGTCCGGTCGGTACGATCATTATGCGGTATGTCGATCTGCAGCTGGCGATCCCGCCGATGCTGTTCACGATCATCATCGGCATGCTTGCAGGGCACAACATGTTCGGGTTGGTGTTCGCGTTGAGTTTCGGCATGCTGCCGGGATTCATCCGCTTGATGTACGGTCTGGTGCTGAGTCTCAAGCACAACGACTACATCGTTGCGCTGCGGTTTGCGAAGATCCCGCGCTGGAAGATCATTCTGAAGCATCTTCTGCCGAACGCGTTCCCGACGATGCTCGTTACGTTTACGATGAACCTCGGCTCAACGATCATGCTCGAGTCCACGCTCAGCTTCCTCGGAATCGGCATTCAGCAGCCGACGGCTTCGTGGGGCAGCATGGTATCGGACGGCTATTCCTACATTTTCACAAGACCGTTCCTGGCCTTCGTGCCCGGCATCTGCATCCTGCTTCTGGTGCTCTCGTTCAATATCCTGGGCGACAGTCTGCGCGACGCGATCGATCCTCGTCTGAAAGGAAAGCTCTAATATGGAAAAACAGAGATTATTGGAATGTACCGATCTGCACACTTCCTTTTTCATGGAAGGCAATCGTGAAGTCAAGGCGGTCAACGGCGTTTCGTACTATGTGGACAAGGGCGAGGTCGTCGCGGTCGTCGGCGAGAGCGGCTGCGGCAAATCCGTCACGCAGATGTCGGTGATGCAGCTGATCAAGTCTCCCGGCAAGGTTCTGTCCGGCGACGTGGTGTTCGACGGCATTCAGCTTCTGAAGGACGGCAAGCCGGCTGCGGACATGAATAAGATCCGCGGCAACCAGATCGCGATGATTTTCCAGGAGCCGATGACATCCCTGAATCCGGTGTTTACGGTCGGGGAACAGATCGTGGACATCATCCGTCAGCATAAAAAGCTCGGCCGGCGCGACGCGTGGAAGCTCGGCGAGGAATCGCTGGCGGCTGTCGGCATCCCGGATGCAGCGGCAAGAATGAAAAACTATCCGTTCGAGATGTCGGGCGGCATGCGGCAGCGCGTGCTGATCGCATTCGCCGTTGCACTCGAGTCCGAACTGATCATTGCCGACGAGCCGACGACGGCGCTTGACGTTACGGTGCAGGCGCAGGTCATGGAGCTTCTGATGGACATCAAGAAGCGGAACAATTCGAGCATCATCGTGGTCACGCACAACCTCGGACTGGTTTCCCGCTATGCAGACCGGATCTACGTTATGTATGCCGGAAGGATCATTGAGTCCGGCACCACGGAGGAGATTCTGACCAACCCGAAGCATCCCTACACGAAAGGTCTGCTTGCGGCGGTTCCGAAGCTCGAGAACAAGAAGCGCGAAAACCTCGTTCCGATCGACGGCGCGCCGCCGAGTCTTGTCGGGCTTCCCGACCGGTGCGCGTTCTATCCGAGATGTGCTTACGCCACCAGGGAATGCGAACAGAAAGCATATCCGTGCCTGCGGCTTGTCGAAAAAGCGGACCATTATGCCGCATGCCATCTGGCGGATGAGGAGGAGTAACCGTGGAAGCGCAGAAAAACATTATTCTCAGCGTCAAGGGCCTGAAGGTCCATTTTCCGCTGACCAAAGGCATTACCAAAAGACAGATCGGATACGTGCGCGCGGTCGAGGACGTCACGTTTGACGTGGAACGCGGAAAGACCGTCGGCATCGTCGGCGAATCCGGCTGCGGCAAGACCACGACCGGCAAGGCGATCCTCCGCATGGTCAACGCGACGGACGGCGAGATCTATCTGAACGGGGAAAACCTGCTGAAAATGACGCCGCATGAGCACGACAAGGTCAAGAGAAAGGTGCAGATGATCTTTCAGGATCCGTACGGTTCGCTCGATCCGCGTCAGAAAGCGAGTTCGATTATCCGCGAGATCCTCGTGGAGGACGGAAAGCACCATACCTCCGAGGAACTGGATCGACGGACGCAGCAGCTTCTGACCATGGTCGGCCTTTCGGAGGAGATCGGCGAGCGGTATCCGCATGAAATGAGCGGCGGTCAGCGGCAGCGTGTCGGCATCGCAAGAGCGCTGGCGTGCAATCCGGATCTGATCATCTGCGACGAGCCGGTTTCTGCGCTGGACGTTTCGATTCAGGCGCAGATCATCAACCTTCTGACCAAACTGCAGAAGGAGCTCGGTCTGACGTATCTGTTCATCGCGCACGACCTCGCAGTTGTGCGGCATATCGCCGATACGGTGTACGTCATGTACCTCGGAAAGTTCGTCGAGAAGATGCGTTCGGACGAGATGTTCAGCAGCCCGCTGCATCCGTATACGAAGGCTCTGCTTTCCGCGATTCCGGTCGTGGACTATCATATGGAAAAGATGCGTAAGCGGATCGAGCTGTCCGGCGAAGTTCCGAGCCCGATCCATGCACCGACCGGCTGCCCGTTCCATCCGCGCTGTCCCCATGCGACCGAGATCTGCAAGGAGAAGATGCCGGAAATGGAAGTCGCGTTCGGCGATCATGAAGTTGCCTGTCATCACTATAAGGAACTGATGCCGGAACAGCAGTGAAGACCCATGGAGGATAAAACGATGTCGGCGAAAAAGAACTTTTATCAGCTGTTTGATGAAGGCGCCAAGAAGGGCGAGGTCGTTTGGGCGCCCTGCATTTACGACTGTATGTCCGCAAAGGTCGCAGAGACGATCGGCTTTGAAGCCGTGACGATCAGCAGTCTTGAACAGCGAAACGCGTTTTTGGGCTTTCCGTCGATGACGCAGGACGAGATGTATACCTCGACGGTCAACATCATCCGCAGCACGAATTGTGCAGTTCTGGTGGACGGAGAAGACGGCGGCGGTACGCCGATGGAGGTCTACAAAAACGTAAAACGGTATGCAGAAGCCGGCGCTGCAGCTATTTCGATCGAGGACATGTACGGCGGAAGATCGCTCGGCGTCCGCTCGATCGGCGTTGCGGCTACGCACAAGAGAGTCAGCCTTGACCGGCAGATCATCCCCGCGGAGATCTGGGCAGCGAACATTCAGGCCGCGGTGGAAGCCTGCAAGGGAACCGACTGTATCGTGATCGCCCGCATCGACTCGACCACGACGATCGGCCGCGGTCCGATCAAGATGGCGGGGCATCCCGGCATCACGTTCGATCAGGCGATCAGGCGCGCACAGCTCGGCGTTAAGATGGGCGCACCGATGACGATGATCCAGAATATCTGCTATAACGGCGGACGTGCGGAGTGGGAACAGATCCAGCGCGAGGTTCCCGGCCTGCACTGCTATCCCGACATTCATGCGGACAACGGCGTATCCGACATCGAGAATGCGAACGATCTCTTAAAGCTCGGCTTCCAGCTCGTGACCTGCCACTGCTTCCAGAAAGCGGCATGGAAGGGGATGCTGGAGTACGGCACGTATGTGTTCAATCACCGCAACACGATCCTGCCGGAGAACGATGATTTCGGTCATCCGATCTTCCAGATCACGCCGCAGACCTATCCCGAAATGGCGGAGAAGTGCGATCGTTGGATCGACACGATCGAACAGTACAAAGATTACGAAAAATAAAGTCGGCTGAAAGGGCGAAGTCCCTTTCTTCTAAGGAAGGAATACATGTTCAAATCACAGAAGATTAAGTCCGTTATTGCGATCTGCGCCATGTCGTTTATCGTCCTGGCGTCCTCGGCAACATCGCCGGCGCTTGCGACGATCTCCAGGAACTTTCCGGAGGCGTCTGCGACCGCGATTGCTTCGATCGCAACACTTTCGAATCTGACGGCCGTTCCGTTTACGATCCTTTCGGGCGTGATCGCCGGTCGGAAGATCCGGTTCCGTACCCTGACGATGATCGGGCTCGCGATCGTATTTGTCGGCGGCATCATGCCGTTCTTTGCGACCAGCATCGGACAGATTCTGGCAGGCCGCGCGATCTTAGGCGCAGGTACCGGTTTGATCTCTCCGATTGCGAGCACGCTCGTTCTGTCGCTGTTCACGGGTGACGACGTTCCCAAGCAGCTCGGACGAAACGGCATGGCGACCAACGTCGGCGCCGTTCTGTTTCAACTGCTCGGCGGATACCTCTGCAAGTTCAACTGGCGTATGCCGTTTATGGCATACCTCGCGATCATTCCGGTCTTTTTGATTGTGCTCCTGCTGCTGCCGGAGCCGGAAAAGCCGGTGCTGAAGGAACGGATCCGCCTGCTTGACGCGCTGACCTGGCACGTTGCACTGTGGGGAATCTTCAATGCGGCACACATGGTGTTCTTCTATCCGTTCGTAACCGAAATGTCCGGCATTGTGCTGAACAACGGATTCGGCGACGCGACCGTGACGGCGATTATCCTGTCGGTTTGCACCGGCACCGGCGTGCTCGGCGGGTACCTGTTCTATCGGATCCACCGCGTCTGCTTCAAACGGACGTTCAGCGTCGGTTTCGGCCTCTGTGCGGCGGGATATCTTCTTGTGATCTTTGCGAACAACGTTGTGGGGCTGCTGATCTCGGCGGCGGTATTCGGCATCGGCTACGGCCTGTTGAGCCCGACCTTTACGTATTATCTCGGCGTTCCGCTGAAACCGGAACTGCGCGCAGCGTCGCTGTCCATGTACCATATCTTTACGTCGATGGGCAGCTTCGGCTCGGCGTTTGTTTTAAGCACGGCGCGCAGCCTCGCGCATTCGACCTGGGATCGGTTCTCGTTCGCGCTTGGATTGGCGTTCTACCTGATCGCGGCGATCCTTGTGCTGATCTTCGGAAAGAATCAAACGGAGACAGCTGCATAAACGAACAGCGGTGAGGATCCTTCTTCTTCACCGCTTTTTTGAATCATATGGCAAACCGTACCGGAGAAAAGAATATCGAGGATCTGCAGTATCTGCCGGAAGGCAGGCTGCTGCTCCGGATCGCATTGCCGATCATCGCCTCCCTGCTCGTACAGGGACTGTACAGCTTTGTCGACAGCGTGTTCTTATCGCGCCTCGGCGAACAGGCATTGTCGGCTGTTTCACTCTCGTTTGTCATGCAGAGCTTCTCCGCGGCGTTCTTTGCCGGGATTGCGACCGGAATGAACGCCCTGCTGTCGCGCGCGCTCGGCAGGGGAGACCCCGACGGCGCAAGGACCGCTGCGCTCAGCGGAATCGGGATTCAGCTTGTCTTTGTCGCGGCTTTTACCCTATTCGGCGCGTTCGGGACGCGGGTGTACTTTGCCGGAACGACGCAGGACGAAGCGGTGATCCGTCTCGGCATGCGCTATCTCGTTCCGTGCATGTTGTGCGTCGCATGCCCTGCGGCGCAGGTGACCTTCGAGCGGATCCTGCAGGCATCCGGCATCACAAAATACGTTCTTTATGCACAGGCGGCGGGCACGGTCGTCAATCTCGTGCTCGATCCGATCCTGATCTTCGGATGGCTCGGCGCTCCGGCGCTCGGCGTCGCGGGCGCGGCGTATGCAACCGTGCTCGGGCAGCTTTGCGCGGCGCTGCTTGCGCTGCTGTTTAACATCCGGCATAACCGCCGCGTGTTCGACGGACTGTTTCGGAAACGGCATCTGCAAGGCAGAATGATGCTCGAAGTGTTAAAGATCGGCATTCCGACGGCGATGATGGGCATCGGCTCCTCGTTAGGAAACTATTTCATCAATCGCATTCTGATCGGGTTTTCCGCGACCGCCAACGCCGCGTTCGGCGTCTATACCAAACTCCAGAGCATTGCGGTTATGCCGGTGCAGGGCGTCGCGATGGCGATGGTAACGCTGCTTTCGTTCTTCTACGGCAAGCGCAGCTTTCCGCGCTTCCGCAAGAC
>CADAQS010000085.1 GCA_902790115.1 uncultured Eubacteriales bacterium
AGCCGGTCAGCAGCAAACACGCCGCAAGCAGCATGATCCATACCCGTTTCATTCTTTTTCTCCTTTCGTTATTCCCGTTTTGTGATAACGTTATTTTTTTGAAAGAATAACGATATTGGATAATATAGCATATCGGGCGGGATTTGTCAACGAACGGAGCGGGAATGTACATTTTTCTCGGAGAAGGGGGTATCCGTTCCTCGCTTCATCGGATCGAACGATTGTCTTTTGCAAAAAAAGAAGGCCTTTCGGCCTTCTGTGGACCTGTTTATCCCTCGCGCGCATCAACGAGCACCCAGCCGAGCCCGGCGGGGGTCTTGAGCGCTGAGCCGCAGTAGCGGCAGACCTTGCTTCCGATGATGGGGAGCGGCGCGCCGCAGTTGGGGCAGTTGAAGGTGTGCATATCCTGTGCGGGATTGTCGGAGAAGGCGGCGAGGTACTTGAGGACGAGGCGCCGCTGGAGGATTTCACCGGCGGTGTCGGTATACTGTACGGCTGCCTGATAGGTCAGCATCCGGTCCTGTGAGACGCGGTCATAGCCGCAGAGCGCGACTTTGTGTACCGTGATGCTGCCGCGTACGTCGGACGGGAGCGCACCGGAGAAGGATTGCCGGAATGTCTCCGAGGTGCCTTCGCCGTACAGAACCCTGCCCTGTACGCCGCTCTCGTAGTAGGTCTTTGCATCGGACTTGACGCGTTCGGCGATCAGCGCACTGTTGTATTCGGGAAAGTCGCGGCGCACCTGCGGCAGCAGAACCGACTCGAGCGACGACAGCGAACGCGGTCCGGCGGGCTCGGTGCCGGAAAGCGGCATTGCGGCGAACTGGCTCATCAGACCGCGGACGAAGCCATTGACAAAGAACCCGATCCGGCGCACCAGCATGTAGCCGCCGAACAGGATCCCGAGTGCGCCGAGCGCGATCAGAACAATACTCCAGGTTGGCATAGATACCTCCGTAACCGTCCCTTGGGACTTCTTTGTTCAGTTTGGACGATGCACGCAAAAAAGTCAAGAGTGCGGCAAAATTTTTTGCAAAAAAACGCGTCCGGGGAGGAAAAGCGCGCGTTCTACGCGCGAAATCTTTCTAAACGGGGAATTCTTTGCATAAGGTGGTATATACCGGACCGGAAACGGAAATGCTTGGAATAACAAAAAAAGGAAAGGTGAGTGCTATGAAAAGATCCCATACCGGCTGGACAGCCGAGGAAGACCGTATGCTGCTGCATGCCGTGGCGGAGGCAAAGCACGGCCGCGGCTCGCTGCAAAGCGCTTTCGATGCGGTGGCGAAGATGACCGGCCGCCGCCCGAACAGCGTTCGCAATCGCTACTATACGGAGCTGAAACAGCAGACGCCCGACGAACCGCTGTTTGTACCGTTCACCGAGGCGGAATCGGACGAACTCGTGCGGCAGGTGCTGCTGGCGAGGGCGGAGGGCCTGTCGGTGCGCGCGTGCACGATGCGGCTCGCGGACGGCGATACGCGTCGGATGCTGCGGTATCAGAACAAGTACCGCGCCTTGCTGAAGAACAGCCCCGAGCGTGTCGAGCGCATCCGCAAAACGCTTTCCGAACAGGGCTTTGATACGCCGGATCCGTACCGACCCGACCCGGATGCGCCGCGCATCGGCCGTCCGAAAAAGGCGACGGTCCCCGCGGCCGCGATCCGCCGCCTGCTCGATGTGTTGTATCAGGATCTGCTCGCTCTCAGCAAGGGCGAAGCGGGATGAACTGCATTCTACGCCGGTTATCCGGCGTTTTTTTTGTACCTTTTATCCGTAAGATCCTCTATTGGGAATTGTACTTTGGAAACGGAGAAAAGCTGATTCCGTGCGCGCCGCGTTTTGGAAAAACTCTTCTTCCTTCCCGAAACAAACCGTTTCAACAGAGGTTTGTCTTCTTTTCCCGGTTCCTCTTTTCTTCCTCAGAGAAGAAAAGAGGAAAAAAACACGCCCTCCGGGGAGGGCGTGTCGGGGAAACGCTTATAGATTCTTGAGCAGGCCGGTAGCCTCGTTGAATTCATTGATGAGCTCGTCGATCTCGCCCATCTGATTGTGGATATCGGTCCAGTAGTTGGGATCGTACCACTGCGCGTTGAGCTCGCCGACGGTCTTGCCCTGCTGCTCGACCCAGGTGTAATACTTGAGGTTGTGGATGCGCTTGCGGGTCTGATAGGTGAGCTCTTCCATACTGTCGGTGCGGATGCCGTGGAGATGCTCGGCGTAATCGGCAGCAGCCTTGACCGCGTCGTATGCGCCGTCGGCCTCTTCGAGCTCACGGATGCGGCTCTGATACATGACCGAGGAGTCGGTACCGACGGTTGCGAGGATATCGTTCTCGGTAAGCTCGTAATACTTGGCCATCTTGATGCAGCAGAGCAGGTTCGCAATGCCGGAGATGCCGAGCAGCGGGAGCTTTTCGATGAAGTCCGCCGGGACGCCGACGACGTCGCGGAGGTACTTCTGACCTTCGGGATCGTTGAAGAGCCGGAGCAGCTTCTGGCTGTCCTCATCGTCGATCGCGATGACCATATCGGTGTTCTTGACGTTGTGGATCCACGGCACGTGCTTGTCGCCGATGCCTTCGATGCGGTGACCGCCGAAACCATTGTTCAGAAGCGTCGGGCACTGGAGCGCTTCGCCGACGGCGAGCTTGCTGCCCGGATAGACTTCCTTGAGGTAATCGCCCGCGCTCATCGTGCCTGCCGAACCGGAGGTGAACGCAGCGCCCGCAAAGCGGCCGTTCTCACCTTTGATCTTGTCCACGACCTCTGCGATCGCGTGACCGGTGACCTGATAGTGCCAGAGCGGATTGCCCATCTCTTCGAACTGGTTGAAGATCATGACGTCGGGGCGTTTGCGGAGACGGTGCGTCTCATCGAAGATCTCCTTGACGTTCGACTCGCAGCCGGGGGTTGCGATGATCTCGCCCGCAACGGTCTTGAGCCATTCGAAACGCTCGGCGCTCATCTCCTCGGGCAGGATCGCGATCGAGTTGCAGGAAAGCAGCGCGCTGTTGTATGCGCCGCCGCGGCAGTAGTTGCCGGTGGAGGGCCAGACCGCCTTGTGATAGGTCGGATCGAACTGACCGGTCACGAGACGCGGAACGAGACAGCCGAACGATGCGCCGACCTTGTGGCAGCCGGTCGGGAACCATTTGCCGACGAGGATTATGATACGCGCTTTGACGCCGGACAGCTCATGCGGAACCTCGATGTAGTTGACGTCGCCGTACTTGCCGTCGCCGCCCTTTTCCACCGGGTTGTTCTTCCAGGTGATGCGGAACAGGTTGAGCGGGTTCACGTCCCACAGCCCGACATCGGGCAGCTTGTTCTGGATTGCCTCCGGGATCGTTTCCGGGTGCTGCATCTGGGCAAAGGTCGGGATGATGATGTTCTTTTCTCTCGCACGGTCGATCGAGCGCTTGAGATTCTCACGGTTCATGGTAAGATCAATCATGTGCAGTCTCCCTCTTTATCATTCAGATTTGCGGATCGCGCAGAGCACGATTTGTTCCACTCTCATCATACAACGCTTTTCTGCATTTGTAAACTGTTTTCAAAAAAATATTTTGTTACAAAAAAATATTTTGTTACCATTTGCCATACGGCACGATCCATGGTACAATAAAAATCGGGCGGGTTCGGCGATTTGGATCTGCCGGACACGAAAGGACAGCAGCAACGATGCGGATCGGTATTTCCACGGCCAGTTTTTACAACCGGCACATGCTCGAGGATCTGCCCGCCGTATACCGCGCGTGGGGCGTGCGGTACGCCGAGTATTTCTTAAACTCGTTCTCCGAGTACGAGCCGGAGTTTATCGAGCTTTTACGGCGGCGCACCGTGGAGAACGGCGTGACCGTGTGCAGCGTGCATCCGATGAGCTCGATGTTCGAGTCGCAGCTGTTTTCGCTGCATCCGCGGCAGAGCGCCGACGCGGAAAAGATCTACACCAAGGTGTTGGAGGCGGGGAAGGCGCTCGATGCGCACCGCTACTGCATGCACGGAGCGGCGCATCTTTCGGGCGCGGCAAAGAATCTCGAGCTGTACCGGATCGCGCCGGTGTTCGACCGGCTGTCGGAGCAGGCGCTGTCCTACGGGATCCGCTTGACGCTCGAAAACGTCAGCTGGTGCTTCTGCCGAGAGCCCTCGTTTGCACTGCGGCTGCTCGACGCGATGCATACCGACGGGCTGCATTTCACGCTCGATGTCAAGCAGGCGGTACGGAGCGGCGTGGATCCGTTCGCGTTCGTCGAAGCGGTCGGGGAGCGGATCGACGCGGTGCATTGCTGCGACTGCCGCATGGAGAACGGCACGATGCGCTATCTGCTGCCGCCGGACGGCGGATTCGACTTCCGAAGGCTGCTGGACGCGCTGCAGAAGAAGGAATTCGACGGCGACGTGCTGCTTGAGGTTTACAGTGACATGTACGGATCGGAGGAGGAACTCCGCGATTCGTTCGAACGATGGAAAAAAACGTTACAATAGCAAGACAGTATGGATTACAGAAACAGGGAATGGAAGCAGAGCATGCGTCTGGTGTTCGACTACAACAACATGATGCAGGAAGCGATCGGCGAAAACGGCTTGATCAAGGAGGACCTTCTCGCGCTGTCTCTCGAGGCTGCGGCAAAGGGCAAAAAAGACAGCGCTCGCGCTGCTCGGCAAGCCCGGCTTTGCCGAAAAGAAGGCTGAGCTTGACGCCGCGCCGAAGAAAAAGGAGGATTACATCATTCGATGACGCGAAAGCCCACCAGAACCAAACCCCCGTATCAGGTCGATGTACTGACGATCGTTCTTGTCACGGCCTTGGTTTTGTTTGGCCTCGTCACGCTGTTGAATGTCTTTTGCGATCCGTTTGACGGAAGCGAGGAGGCGTTTTCCGATTACCTCGCGAAAATGCACCTCGCGTTCCCGTCGCGACAGGTCGCAAACATCGCAATCTCGCTGCTGGCCGCCGTGCCGCTTGCGGTGTTCGATTACGACAAATACAAGCCGTTTGCCAAGACTGCGTACCTCGTCTGCCTGATTCTGCTATTGCTGCTCGTGCTTGCGGGCGAGAACACGCGCGGCGCATTCGGCTGGTTCCGGGTCGGAACCAACCGCGCCTTTCAGCCGAGCGAGATCACCAAGGTCGTGCTGATCGTCATGCTGTCCAAGACCGCCGCCGAGCGATATGAGCGGCACGGTGCGCTGAAGCGTTTCGACGACGTCGCGGTATGCGTACTGTACTTTTTCGTGCCGGTCGTGCTTGTGCTTTTGCAGCGCGATTTCGGCACTGCCATGGTGCTGCTTTTGATCGCGGTCGGCATCCTGTTTTGCGTGCGGCTGCATTGGGCGTACCTTGCGGCGGGCGCGGCGGCCATGGCGGGCGCTGCGGTCGCGGGATGGGCGTTCTTGTTTTCCGAGGTGCAGAAGAACCGCATCCGCGTATTCCTCGACCCGACGCTCGACCTGCGCGGCGAGGGCCTCAACGTGTTGCATGCCAAGCAGGTCATCGGCTCGGGCGGCTTTTGGGGCAAGGGCTACTTTGTCAAGGGCACGCTGATTCAGACCGGCTATGTGCCGGTATGGCACAGCGACTTTATCTTTGCGGGAATCGGGGAAGGGCTCGGGTTCGTCGGCTGTGCGGCGCTGACGCTCGTGTTCTTCCTGCTGTTTTTTCATTGGCTGAGGACCGCACTTCGCGCACGCGATACGTTCGGGCGCTGCATGGTCGTCGGGTGTACGGTCATGCTCGCGTCGCATGTGTTTGAAAACATCGGCATGTGCCTCGGCGCGATGCCCGTGACCGGCATTCCGCTGCCGTTTATCAGCTACGGCGGCTCGAACATGCTTGCGTCGCTCGCGTGCGTCGGGATCGTGCTGAGCGTCTATGCCCGGGCGACGGGAAGGAGGCGGCAGCTATGATCATCCGTCAGCTGCAGCCGGAGGACTGCTTTGCCGCAAAAGCGCTGTGGCAGGAGATCTTCTGCGACACCGCGCCGTTTGCAAACTGGTTCTTTGCACACCGGTTTACGCCGACGCTGTCGTTCGGCGCGTATGAGGACGACCGGCTCGTTTCGATGGCGCTCGGCAGGCGCGTGCGCACCGAGGTGCCGGGCATGGAGACCGTGCTGATCTCCGGCGTATCGACGCTGCCCGAATTCCGGCGGCAGGGTCTGATGAACGAGACGATGCACCGCCTGCTCGACAACGCAAAGGCGCGCGGCTACGAGCTGGCGCTGCTGTCGCCGGCAATCCCGGACCTGTACCGGCCGTTCGGATTCGAGCCGCTGACGTACGCGGTCGAGACAACCGAGATCGCGGGGGAGGACGACGGGATTGTGACCGAGGGGAGCAGCCTTGCGATGCTGTACCGGATGTACTGGATCGCCGCAAAACGCCATTTCTGTATGCTCAGAAGGACGCTGCCGGACATGCGGCATGCGCTGGAGGAGTACGGGCGCGATAACGGACGGACGCTGCTTGCCCCGTACGGCGCAGGATACTTGTGCTATCTTCCCGGGAAGGAAGAAATCGAAGTAACCGAGTGCCTTGCCGACACGCCGAAAACCTATCGCATGCTGCTGCGGGCGGCGGCGAACCGCTCGCCGAGCGGGCAGGTCAAGGCGCTGCTGCCGGTCGATTCCGGCCTTGCGGGGACGCTTGTGCGGCCGCAGCACGGCCTCGCACTGAAGGACGGCGTCCACCTCGAAGCGATCGCTGCCGACCGCCGCGCGTTCTGCATCGAACGCTACTGAACCGGGCACAAAAACGGCGAAACAACCCATTGACAAGCGATAGCGGATTTGGTATAATGCACTTTGCGCGAGGAGATGTGTCCGAGTGGCTTAAGGAGGCGGTCTTGAAAACCGTTGATGTGAAAGCATCCGTGGGTTCAAATCCTACCATCTCCGCCATTTTCTCGAAAACTGCATACGCGGAAGTACCCAAGTGGCTATAAGGGGCTCCCCTGCTAAGGGAGTAGACTGGGTTGACCGGTGCGAGAGTTCGAATCTCTCCTTCCGCGCCATAAAAGAAACGTCTTTTGTCTACCACGGCAAAAGACGTTTTCTTGCGCTCTTTTGGCGTTTTTTGCGGTTTTCAAGCATTTTAATGGGCTTCAGAGCAGCATTTCTGCTGTTCCAGAGCCCATTTTTTCTGCTTTTAGGCCGAAAATGCTGGTGTACTTTTTACGTTTCTTAGCTCTGCAAAGAAACGTAAAAAGTGTTGGGGCGTATGGACTTGAACCAAAATCAGCAAAAAAAGAGCGAAATCAAGCCCGAAGTAACGGTTCCGTTACAACGGTCGACGGCACCACGATGAAAATGCTGTTGGACAGGATCCAGATCAGGAACGAAGGCATCGTGGTCGAGTTCAAATGCGGCGTGGCGATCGAGCAGGAATACGTGAAATAAGAAGCAGCCCGCAAGCCGCCCCAAACAGCGGAGACGCGGGCTCTATTTTTTGCAACCGGTTGAAAAGTTCATAGGTTCTGTGTATAATAAATCATGAAAAGAAAACGACTAATCGGGATTTATAGGGTGAGCATGATGTTGGAATTATTGAAAGTGAGATTTTCAGAACACAAGGAACTTCATCCGGACTTGGAATGGTCCGAGGTGGAACATAGACTGCGCGAGGCTCCCGCTGTCATCGCAGTTTTGCAAAAGATGGAGGAAAGCGGCGGTGAGCCTGACACCATAGGGTATGACGTAAAGACGGGGAAACTCATTTTCTGTGACTGTGCAAAGGAATCGCCCGTCGGGCGCAGAAGCCTGTGCTATGACGAAAAGGCGTTGCGCGGGCGCACGAAGAACCCGCCGTCCGACAGCGCCGAACGGAAAGCGAAAGAGATTGGCATTTCGATGATGACAGAGGAACTCTATCGTCGACTGCAAAGTCTCGGCTCATTTGATCTGAAAACGTCAAGCTGGATCGCTACGCCGGAGGATATCCGCAGCAAGGGCGGCGCGCTGTTCTGCGAACGGCGCTATGATACCGTTTTCACTTTTCACAACGGCGCGGATTCCTACTATTCTGTGCGCGGATTCAGAGGGTATATTCTTGTCTGAGCACCGGACTCAATGATAAAAAAACTCTGCGATTCATTGGACTGTAAAAATGACAAATTTCGGTTT